>CACGHY010000003.1 GCA_902573085.1 uncultured Candidatus Poseidoniales archaeon | reverse complement strand
CCAATAGGTCTTGTGGACTCAATTTGTGTTCTTCCAGACTTTTTCTGGGTATGTAACATCGACCTAGAGCTAGGTCCTCTGGTATGTCTCTAAGGATGTTGATCATTTGTAGAGACTTGCCGAACTTAACGGCGTTCTCGAATAGCTCGCTCTCCTTTTCAGAGTCTAATTTGAAAAGATGGGCTAACGACATCCGTGTCCAGAATTCGCCCACACTCCCAGCAACTCGGTATGCATAGTCATCTAATTCATCATTTTTCTCTATACAGGAGATGTCCTCTGCATCAAGAGAGAATCTATTCAGATCTAGAATCTGTCCACTGATGATGATGCCCAAGCAAGTGCGAATTGCCTCCTGATCTGAATCAGAAAATCCTTCAATTCGGGAAACCACCGTATCTACATTCTTCAGAAGGAGACCTTCATTTTTATTGGTTTGAAACCGTGATAAGGAAGCCAGTTCTGGTGCCGCCGACGACCTACCTTGTGTGAAATCATCGTATGACTCCAAAGCCGCCAAGAGTTCCTTGGGTTCTCCTCCTTCCGAGTCGGCAATGGTGTCAGAAGTCCGTGCAAGCATGTACAGGAGGCTTACTTGGGGCCTGATTCCCTTAGGTAATTCCTTCAGAGAGAGGTAGAACGAGCGTGATGTTCCCTCGAGAATTGAGTCCAATTCCGAGTTGAAAATGACAGACATGGTAACCAATCAGATAATGCTGGGTGCTTTCGTTACTAAGACTCTCGTAGTCCGGCTTCAACCAACACCGAGACTAGCACTTCCCCTATCTTGGACGGGTCACGGGCGATGTGAATCCCTGCCTTCTCGAATGCGGAGAACTTCTCATCCGCCGTTCCCTTTCCACCGGAGATAATCGCCCCGGCGTGCCCCATTCTCTTGCCGGGAGGTGCTGTCGCTCCTGCAACGAACCCAATAATAGGCTTGCTGAAGTTGTCTGCAGCCCAAGCCGCAGCCTCTTCTTCAGCTGTCCCACCAATCTCTCCGATCATCACAACGGCCTCGGTATCTGGATCCTCCTCAAAGGCAGCAAGACAGTCTATGAATCCAGTTCCACTGATAGGATCGCCTCCGATACCTATGCAAGTTGTCTGACCTTCTCCCACACCCATTGTTTGTGCTACTGCCTCATAGGTAAGTGTACCAGACTTCGAGATGATGCCTATTCTTCCCTTAGCGTGAATGTATCCTGGCATGATTCCCACCTTGCAACCACCATTTTCTCCTGGAGTTATGATTCCTGGACAATTGGGGCCAATAAGCCTGATTCCGGGCATTTCCGAAATGTGCCCCACGCATCTTATCATATCAAGAGTAGGAATTCCCTCTGTAATGCATACAATCAATCCCTCGCCCTTGATTTCGTTGAAAGCATCGGCGGCCTCGACAATTGCTGCTGCTGCGAATCTCGCTGGAACGTAGATCACGCTAACATCAGCATCGGTTTCGGATATGGCTTGCCCCATGGTATCGTAGACAGGGACAGACCGACCTGGGAGATCGACCACTTGGCCACCCTTACCAGGCGTGACCCCTCCTACGACATCTGTCCCGTACTCTGCCATTCGAGTGGCGTGGAATGTTCCCTGGCCTCCAGTAATTCCCTGAACTAGGACCTTGCTGGATTCATTTATCCAGATACTCAAGCGCCCACCCCAACTGTTGCAGCGACGATTGCTTGGGCACCATCGGCAAGCGTACCTACGGTGGTGACTTCCAGAGAGCTCTCCTCAAGTACTTCCCTTCCTTCTTCGTGGTTCGTTCCTGAGAATCTAACCACCAGTGGAACAGAAAGCCCGACTTCCCTGGATGCATCGATTATGCTCCTAGCCACCATATCACAGCGAATGATTCCTCCGAAGATATTCACTAGAATGCCCTCTACATTTGAATCCTCGAGAATTATTCCGAAGGCAGTAGTGATTGACTCCTTGTTGGCCCCTCCCCCAATGTCGAGGAAGTTTGCAGGCTCGCCCCCGTATAGTTTTATCACATCCATTGAGGCCATAGCTAATCCTGCTCCATTGACCAGACAACCGATATTTCCATCCAATTTGACGTATGACAGGCCGGATTTATTGGCCCTAATCTCGACCTCTTCCTCTTCAGACATGTCTCTCATCTCCGCTCTCCAGGGATGCCTGAATGAGGCGTTGTCATCGAAACTTATCTTGGAGTCTAGTGCGATCATCGCACCATCTCCTGTTCTCACAAGAGGATTAATCTCAACCATAGAACAGTCCCGTGATACGAACATAGAAACCAGGCGCCCTAGCATCTCTATGAACGACTCCTTTGATACGCCTGTGAGTCCTAGGGAGTCAGCCATCGCACTGTCAGCCCCAGTAGGCAGTTTCCCCGATGGGTCGGTCCAAGCTTTGTGAATAGCCTGAGGAGTAGTCTCAGCAACCTCCTCTATGTCAACACCCCCCTCAGTTGAAGCCATCACCAAGATGGCATCCTCTTCTCGGTCGACTAAGAGAGCGAGGTAATACTCATGGGCGATTTCACACCCTGCCTCTATGTACAGGTTGTTCACCATCTTACCTTCTGGACCGGACTGCTTGGTGACCAGAATGTTCCCTAGGATGTTTTTGGAATAGGTCTCGACCTCGTCACGCGATAAGGCAATCTTGACTCCTCCCTCCATTTGCAAATCGCCAGTGTCGGGGCAATAGAGATACCCTTTCCCGCGTCCTCCCGCATGTATCTGGCTCTTGACGGCGACGACCTTGCTTCCAAGAGAGTCGTACGCTTCCAGAGCCTGGTCGACTGTTGTGCAGTGAACGCCTTCTTGTACAGCGACACCCTCTTCTCTGAAAAGGGCTTTACCCTGGTACTCGTGGATATTCACACCCATCCGAGACATAGTCCGTCTTTCAACGATACGCATCGAGATTATGACAATCGCAGACGCGAAGCGCTCAAACGCAGAGGCTCAATCCACCGGCCATGGATGTCATAGTTCTCGCTGGAGGTTTCGGAACAAGGCTCCGTCCTTGGACAGAAAGCATCCCGAAGCCCCTCTTACCAATTCTGGACAAGACGATGATTGAGCATGTTGTGGGGATAATTCCTGAATCTCAAGTCAATAGAATACTCATTGCCGCTGGTTATGGAATAGAGAAGATGCGAGATCACTTCTCCAAAGTTAGTCTCCCCTACGAGGTAGAGATAATCGAGGAAACCGAGCCACTGGGTACTGGAGGGGCCATTGCCAACTGCAGAGAGCATCTCTCTGGAGGCACATTCTGCGTAATCAACGGAGACCTAATTACCAGTCTCAGAGTGGAAGAGATGCTTGAATTCCACAGGAGTAACGGAGGGATTGGAACCATCTCGCTGTGGGAGGTTGAGGATCCGTCCCGATTTGGTGTCGCCGACTACAGGGAGGAGAGTGGAAAGATAATGAGGTTCCAAGAGAAACCCTCGATAGAGGAGGCTTTCTCCAATTTGATTAATGCGGGAGCATACATCCTAGAGCCTGAGATATTCAATTTGATGCCCGACGGAGCGCATAGCATGGAGAGGGATGTATACGAGAACCTAGCTAAAACCGGTGGCTTGAATGGCTTCCCATTCGAAGGATGGTTCGTTGATGCGGGGACTCCTCAATCGTTCGTAGAAGCGAGCCAAGCATGTATCTCGGCTGGTAGTTTTTCCAGCGGTTCAGTTGACAGAGACTCATGGTTCGGAGAAGGTTCTACTAACAAAGGAGAGGTTTTCTCAAGCACGATAGGTTTCGGAGCCTGCATCGAGGAAGGATCAGTTGTTCGGGACTCAGTTGTTCTGGAGGGGGCGGAAATAGGCCCAAACTGTAACATCGATGGGTGCCTGATAGGGATGAGGGCTAGGATCCCAGAGGGTTCTGACTTGAGTTCAAAAATCGTTGATCATAGTTAACCCAAGAAAAAAATACGATAATCGGTTGTAAATCCCGTCATGGTCAAAGAGAATCAGTCCCTCGGGGAGCCATGGACGACTCCCTAGTTGTTGTTAATTTCAAGACCTACCAGACTGCTCACGGGGCGTGTGCCGAAGATCTGGCAAGAGCGATGGCGAGCATAGACACACAGGCTAGGATGGTTGCTGCGGTCTCTGCATTCGATCTGTCTGCCGTAGTCGCTGCTGCTCCTGGACTGGAGGTATGGTGCCAGCATCTTGATCCCGTAGGTTTCGGTTCGAATACGGGGTGGCTGCATCCTGAAACTGCAATGGAGAGGGGGGCTTCAGGAACTCTGATCAATCATGCGGAACATAAGGTGAGCTTGGAGCACGTCGCTATGCTTTTGGAGCAGATTCCCGATGGATTCCATGTTTGCGCCTGTGCCGCAGACATTCACGAGGCAAGGGCATTGGCGGCATTGGAGCCGGGTTTTGTTGCTGTGGAGCCGCCGGAGTTGATTGGCGGCGAGACTTCGGTAACTAGCGCTGATCCTGGGATAGTCAGTGGAACAGCCCAAGCAGTCAGGGAAGTGTCGTCGAATGTTGGCATCCTATGCGGTGCGGGTGTAAAGACCGGCGGGGACGTGGTCAAGGCGATTGAGCTTGGCACTTCGGGAGTTCTATTGGCTAGTGGAGTTACCAAGTCTGAAGACCCTAGATCATCACTGATTGATCTTGTCAGCCTCCTTTGACTCGTCAGGATTTTTCGAATCCTTGACCAGAGGACTTTTGTCAAAGACGGCTATGGGGGGTTGATTACAATGGGCGGTAATGGAAGCGAGAAATTAGAGAGGATAGGGAAGAAGAAGTACAACACAGAGCTATTTAGGCTACAATTAGAGTTGATCAAACTTCAGGAATGGGTGAAGGCGAAGGGGCTCAAGGTCGTGATAGTCTTCGAAGGCAGAGATGCTGCCGGGAAGGGTGGCGTGATCAAGAGGATCGCGCAGTACCTCAATCCCAGAGTTGTGAGAGTAGCTGCTCTGCCAGCCCCCACCGAGAGGCAGAAGACCGAGTGGTACTTCCAAAGGTACGTCAATCATCTCCCGGCTGCAGGAGAGATTGTGATGTTCGACAGGAGTTGGTACAACAGAGCCGGGGTCGAGAGGGTTATGGGATTCTGCGATGAGGGGGAGTATGACGAATTCATGAGGTCGTGCCCCATGTTCGAGAGGATGCTGATGAGGTCCGGAACGATTCTGATTAAGTACTGGTTCTCAGTGTCTGATGACGAGCAGTTGAAGCGGTTCAAGGCAAGGCTGGACGAACCGCACAAGAGGTGGAAGCTCAGTCCGATGGATCTGGAGTCACTCACGCGGTGGGAAGACTACTCTGAGGCGAAGGACGTGATGTTCGCTCACACTGACACCAAGCAGTCCCCTTGGTTCGTGGTTAACTCCGATATCAAGAGGCATGCACACTTGAATTGCATTAACCATCTCCTGTCTATGATTGAGTACGAGGACCTTACTCCAGAGCCGATAGAGCTGCCAGAGAGGAAGACTGCGAGGGGATATGTGAGGCCCCCTATGACTGAGCAGACTTTCGTACCGAACCACCACGAGACCGTGATGGACTAGGGTACTACTTGAATTGAAAAAGGGCGATCGATATATGCGCAGAAAAGTTTTATGTTTTGTATTGTGCTTCTCACTAATAACCTCAGGATGTCTGGAAAGATCCCCTCCTGATATGGATGGAGACGGCATTCAGGACTCTGAGGATCTGGATATCGATGGCGATGGTTGGAGCAATTCCGAGGAGCTGAACTGTACATCTGACCCAAATGACGCTGAAGTAACCCCAACCGACACTGATGGCGATTCACAATGCGACCCCGATGACTTGGATGATGATGGGGATTCTTGGAGCGATGCCGAGGAAGGGAGGTGCGGAACTGACCCTGTTGATAGTGAATCCGTACCAGACGATCTAGACGGGGACATGGAGTGCGATGAGTGGGATGATGACGCGGATGGCGATGATCTTCCTAACGATTGGGAATTGGAAAGGGGTTTCGATCCGATGAATCCGAATGACTTCATCAGCTGTCATGGAGAGGCGAAATACTGCCTTAGAACATATGACGACTTTACCTTTGCCGAGACTCACAATGCGTACTCCACCATAGAAGATCAGATTTTAGTTGGAGTGAATCACTACACAGGCCTACAAAGGCAGTGGGATGATGGTATCAGGGCCTTCATGGTGGACTCCCATCACAGCCACTACGACTACACTTCCAAAGAGGATGTCAGGTTCTGCCACAGTACTGGCCAGTTCTTCCACCCCTGCAACTTCGGAGAGGTTGATGCATTCGAATGGATGAGGATGCTAAATTCCCTAATGAACAACTCCAGTGGCGATGTTGTCACCCTTCTGATAGAGAACTACGTCCCTGCCTCTCACTTGAGTTTCCTATTCAACGAGACTGGCATGAAGGACAGGGTCTACACTCATACTCTTGGAGATGAGTGGCCGAGTCTAGGAGATTTGGTCATACATGGGAAGAATCTAGTTGTCTTCTGGGAGCAATCTCAGAACGATGAATACCCTTGGTTGCACGACTTTGGAACGTTTGGATGGACGACCAACTACGCAGAGAGCAGCAAGGATGAGATGACCTGCACTGTTCATCGTGGTGATGGCTCCCAACCAGTGTGGCACCTGAACAACTGGCTATCTAGCATCTACGGACTACCCGATCCGATTTTGGCTAATGACGTGAACGAGTATGACACTCTACTAAATCGGTCCCTTCAGTGCTGGGAGGAAATGGACAACAGACCTACTTTCGTGGCAGTAGACTACTGGGAAGAAGGAGAGGTGACTAATGTGACTATCACTCTGAACAAGATGTCACACTGGTCTGACGAAGTCCCTGAGCATCCATGACTATGCAATCTCCTTTGGACGAATGACGGCCTCCACCGACCATGATGAGCCCGAGTAGAGCAATAATACTGCGGTTGCTGTGGGCATTGTGTGCCATTCCCCTGAGAGATGGTTCACAAGAATCTCCGAGCCAGGATTGTGCCCAATTATCATGGTAGTCCCGTTATCCAACATATCTTCCAATTCTGTCACTAGATCGATTACTGTTGCATGGTAGATTCCTGATCTAACCTCGAATGGAGTCTTTCCCATCCTGTGAGACATCCCCTCCAGAGTCTGAAGGGTCCTCTTGGAACTACTAACGAGGATAAGCTCTGGAATCCAACCTCTTTCGAAAATCGCATCTGCCACCATGGGTGCATCCCGCCTGCCCCTCTTGTTTAGTGGTCGTTCGTGATCATCAAGGTTCGGGTCTTTCCAGCTGCTCTTGGCATGACGCATGACAATTAGTCTTCTGACCATTTTACTCCTCCTCGAACCTTCCAAAGGACGGTTCCCTCTTACTCTTGAATGACGTGACCCCCTCGACGAAGTCCGCCGTCTGCGAGGATGCAACCATTAGCGACTGCTCGAAATGCAGCTGAGTCTCGAAGAATGTAGAAGTGGATGCATCTAGAAGTTGCTTTGTCCCCTTCCTGCTGTTGACCGACCACTTGCCCCAATCTCTGGCAACCTCAATGGCCCTGTCTAGAAGGACACTTGGGTCGGCCAACTCATCGACTGCTCCATAATCGAGGGCCTGTTCGGCTGACCAAACTTCGGAGTTGAAGAAGAACTTGCGAGCCACCTGGTTCCCGACCAGTCTTGGGAGCAACCATGTCATCCCCCCGTCGGGTGAGAGCCCTAGTCGGAAAAACGCGGAGGCGAGCTTCGCCTCTGGAGAGCAGACTCTGTAGTCTGATGCTAGTGCCAAACCTAGTCCTCCTCCGGCTGCTGACCCATTGATGGCGCATACGAAAACCTTCTCTGAAGTCCTCATCTTCAAGAGAAGTGGATGTAGCTTATCGGTCATCTCCTTAACTCTGCTACCAATATTGCCATTCTCTATTGCATAGGAAAAGTCGTCCATGTTCCCCCCAGAGGAGAAGAAGCGTCCAGAGCCAGTGATTACTACTGACCTACAAGAGGGGTTTACCATCGCCTCTTGTAAGCATGAGAGGAATGGGTCGAAGTGCTGGGGCGAGAAGGTGTTCGAGGAGGCATCTGGAGACAGAGTGATCACTGCTACCCCTCCGTCAAGCATGTCGCTGGAAACTGGCATGGCACTCGACCAAGGCTCCCTCTATTGAATTGCATGAATATCATAAGATGTCGCAGTTTGGGTCAAGCATGCACGAACGCCAGCACCTGTACATCAATGGAAACTGGATAGAGCCCAGTGGTGAGGGTTCTATCGAGGTGATCAATCCGACAAATGAGGAGGTGATTGGTTACGTACCAGTCGCTAGCGATTCAGATGCTGATGCTGCTGTGCAAGCTGCTAGGTCAGCATTCGCGGGTTGGTCGACAACAGAGGTAAGTGAGAGAGTGGAGTTCCTGAATAGGATTTCGAGCTTGATAAAGGATAGGAGCGAGGAACTAGCCAAGATCATTACCGCAGAGGTAGGGACTCCGATAGAGTACTCAAGGATGGCAATGGTAGGGACCCCGAGGGTTGTTTCTAGATCTTATGCGAAGATCCTAGATGGGTACGTATGGGAGGAGGAAGTAAGGAACTCCCTCGTAATCAAGGAGCCTATAGGGGTGGTGGCCATGATTACCCCGTGGAACTTCCCTTTGCACCAGATAATCGGGAAGGTGGCGCCAGCTATCGCAGCGGGTTGCACGATGGTGTTGAAGCCATCCAAGGAGGCGCCACTGAATGCATTCCTTCTGGCAGATATCCTGGATGATGTGGGCCTTCCAGAGGGGGTTTTCAATTTGATTTCGGGTCACGGGAGAGAAATCGGAGAGACCTTGTCTAGCCATCCAATGGTGGATATGGTCAGCTTCACGGGGTCTACAAGTGCTGGGATTAGGGTCTCGGAACTGGCGGCTCCAAGCGTAAAGAGAGTGACTCTGGAATTAGGAGGGAAGAGTGCGAACATTATACTGGACGACGCAGACATCCAACGAGCGGCAACTTCGGCGATTTACGCATGCTTCGGAAACTCTGGTCAGGAATGCTCGGCTCTTACCCGGCTTCTGGTACCAGAGGGTTCCAGAGACGAGGTTGTAGAGGTTATCTCAAGCAAGATTGGGAGGTACACAGTTGGGGACCCCATGGATGAGTCCAACAAATGTGGCCCACTGGTCTCAAGGAGGCAGCAGGAGAGCGTGTCTTCGTACATCTCTAGCGGAATCGAGCAAGGGGCCACTCTAGTTGCGGGAGGCGAGGGAATGCCAGACGGGCTCAATTCTGGATTTTTCGTAAAACCTACAGTCTTCGCTGACGTTACTAGGGATATGACCATATTCAGAGAGGAGATTTTTGGCCCTGTACTTTGCATCACCTCATACTCCTCGGAGGAGGAGGCCGTGGAGTTAGCAAATGACTCGGAATATGGACTATCTGGAGGGGTCTGGTCAAATGACGAAGATAGAGCCATGAGAGTTGCTAAAATGTTGAGGACCGGGCAGGTTAGCATTAACGGTGGTGCGTTCAACGTCACGGCTCCTTTCGGGGGTTACAAGCAATCAGGATTGGGGAGAGAGTTGGGAGTCCACGGAATGGAAGAGTTCCTCGAGATCAAATCAATTCAGCGCTAGGTGATTTATTGGTTCCAAGACTATTGATCATCAGTGGGACCAGTGGAGTTGGCAAGTCCACTATGTCTGCAAGTCTGGCATCTTCTCTTGGCCTAGGAAAAATTGTCTCCACGGACACAATTAGGGAGGTCCTTAGGACTCAGATATCATCAACCGAGAGTCCCGCATTACATCGTTCCTCGTTCGAGTCAGCTGGGGGCTCTGCTTCGGAGGATTGGAAAGAAACGGTTCATACACTTTCAGGGGGGATCTTGGCAGTAATAGAGAGAGCCATGTCGAAGGGATCTGATTTGCTTCTGGAAGGTGTTCATTATGTTCCCAACAAAGAGGTGATTAACCTCTGGAGAGAAGCGGGAGGGGTGGCTACCGGAGTTGTTCTCTATGTCTCGAGCGAGGAGAGGCATCGAGGAATGATCGCTAACAGAGAGAAGAACAACGGAAAGAAATTAGACCACTATCTAGAGAATATGGATCGAATTAGGGAGATCCAAGAGGAGTTAGTTCTATCCGGATCAGATTTTGGTTGGCTTGTTATTGATCCTACTAGGGAGTCCGATTCAATCAGATTGATCTCGAGCAGCTTGTGTTGAGGAGTTATTTTCCTACCCACTCTGCATCCGATCTCTCCAGGAATGCCGTGACCCCGATCTCCTTATCCTCAGTATCGAAAAGAGCGACGAACTCAGAGCGCTCCATCAAGACCCCTTCGGAGAAGGGCAGTTCCAGGGCCCCCCTTACTGCTCTCTTTGCTACCTTCGTGGTATGTGGAGACTTCTTAGCAATCAACATAGCTAGTTTCATAGTCTCTGCTTCTAAATCCTCACTAGGTACAATCCTGTTTACTATTCCCATGTTTAGTGCATCCATTGCATGCACCATGCCACCTGCGAGAACGATCTCCATGGCCCTCCCGTATCCTACCAATCTGCATAGCCTCTGAGTCCCGCCTCCTCCAGGAATGAGGCCGAGGTTGATCTCAGGCTGGCCGAATGTCGATCTCTCTGAAGCCAGTCTGATATCGCATGATAGAGCAAGTTCTGTCCCCCCTCCGAGTGCGAATCCATCGACCATTGCTATTGTTGGCTTGGAGACGTTCCAAACTGCCTCCCATGCATTGTCCTCAAAGAATGGCCGTACATCATCAGAGTCCTTTCCAGCAAACTCAGAGATATCCGCTCCCGCTGCGAATGCATGTGGCTTGGGCTTTTTTCCCTCTCTTGGTTTCAGAGGGGGAGCGCCCTTGATCACTATGCATCGGACATTATCATCTGAGTTTGCCCTGACACACTCGTTCTTTATTGCCTTGTGTGATTCTGTATTCAGAGCATTTAGTTTGTCTGGCCGGTTTAGCGTCCAGACTGAAATGATTCCTCCCTTGGGATTGGAACCGTCGACCTCAACGTCCATTACAGTCATTACATCTTTAGCCATAAGACCGCGAACGGGTCGTATCCCTTCAACGTATCACTTGACTAGTCATCTGCCCCGACTGGAGGTGGGAGATCGGGGATAGGTGGGGGCGGCATCGGCATCCCCTGAGGTGATTGCGGTAGAGGCACGTCGGTGCCTAATCCCTCGTCTTGAGCTCCATCAGTACCAGCTTTCACTCCTCTGGGTGCGTCCAATGAGACGCGGACCTTTAGAACCCGCTCGTCATCAATTCTAACATAAGAGATTCCCTGAGGAATCGTGGTATCGGGCTCTTCGGGCTCATACATCACAGCCAAACCGTGACCTGGGATACCAGTCAGAGTCGAGAGATCTTCACCATCCTCTATTTCGGTCCACTTTCCGGCTTCTTCGGCCATCCTCTTGGACATCTCCAAACGCCTTTCCTTCTGTAGCCTCTCCCTGAAAATCTCTCTTCTCTGCCTCTGCTGATCTAGGTATCGATCGACCTCAGCTTCTGCCTGGAGTTCGGGGTCTGACTTTGCGATGTGGACCTTAGCAGTTCCCTTCGCTTCTTCCACTTGGAAATCAGAGGAATCAGTATCAATCATGGAAACTGAGGGAGGCTGTGCAGACATAGGTTGAGGTATTGGCTGGTCTGAAATTTCTCGAGCCTTTTGCCTACCTCTGCTCCTTCTAATCTTTGAATCCCTAATTTCACGGGTTTTCTCTTCAGAAAGGATAGGTGCAGGGAGCTCGATGTCCCCAAATGTAGAGTCACCATCCATAACGACTTGGCTCTCCTTGACAACAGAAGGTACTGGACGCCTGCCTGTGAAAAGAATCATTGAAACCAGGAAGAGAATCAAAACAGCGCCTGCGGCCTGCATTAGAAGTCCCTCGGGGACGACGAAAACAAGGTAAATTGGAATTGACGTCGCTGTCATTACGAAGAGTAGGAGTCTGGTGGCGGTAACCATTAGTCCGTCCAAGGAGGAGTGCTTCTATTCACTTTGACGGGGGATTCAGGAGTTCGGAAACTCCCTTTAGGGCGAATCCGCGATGCGAGATTGACGATTTCTCGAGAGGGGAGAGTTGGGCGCAAGTCCTTCCATTGGCTTCTTCCGGAATGAAAATAGGGTCGTATCCGAAGCCGGAATCACCAGAAATGTTTTCTGAAACAAAACCCCTGCATACCCCCGTGCATGTCATTATTTTACCTTTGAAGTGGACTGCTGCAACGGCCCTGAATTCAGCGCCCCGGTCTGTCTCCCCTGACATCAGACTTAGTATTCCGGACAATCCAATGGTCTCCTTCACAAACGAGGAATAAGGGCCCGGGAAGCCCGAAAGGGAATCGATGAAGAGGCCAGAGTCCTCAACAAGTACTGCCTCATTCTCAAATTCTGTACCCATTGTCAGGGAAACAGCTTGTTCTAGCTTATATTTGGCAATCTCCTCGATTTCTTCTGCCTGTGGCTCGACTAAATTTGGAGCCTTTCCACCAATAAACAACTGCTCAACATAGAAACCAAGGGGAGAGAGTATACCATAAGCTTCGGCCACCTTATTTTGGTTTCCTGTGACAAAGAGAACTCTCATTATTCCGACCTATCCGTGATACCTGACCCTTCCTATGATTTTGTGAAATCTCTCGATGACATCGATAGCCCTTGCTGAATCACTATTTTGGCTCTCGGAATCAATGTAACCCTCACATACTATTTCGATTGCATCGTGTATTTTTGTATGACTTGAGCCCAAGCACTCCCTGAGGACCTGTAGATCGAGTCCAAAATGCTCCAATTCTGGGGATAATCGAGAAAGTCCAAAGTCGATTAAGTATAGATCGCCTTCTGATACCATTACATTGTGAGTGGTTAAATCTCCGTGTGAGATTTCCAACTCATGCAATCTCCTGATCAAAACCCCAAGGGAATGTAGAATATTTCTAGAAGAATTTTCTGTTTTCAGAACGTCGTATAGGGTCTTTCCCTCGATCCTGGATAACAACATTGTAGATTTATTTGGTTCCATTAGCATTAGACTCGGAGAGGGGTAGCCAGCAGCAGAAAGCTTGGATAGAACTCTGGCCTCTACCGCCATCCTCTGACGTGTCAGCCTTCTATCTAAGTCGGGATGTCGGTATCTTCGGCGTCTGCGGTACTTTAGTACGGCCCTCTTACCAAGCCAAGAACCGGCCGTTACGATTGCCTCGGCCCCCTCATGAAGTACAATTTCGGGCTTCCAAATGAGAATCTCGGGGCACCTCATGCAAACCGGACACCAGATGAGTTGAAAGCGGTTGCACTCCGAGGATTGATCGGTCATTATGGTTCTGGACATGCCAGCGGCCCCGGTCCCGAGAGTTTTCTTGGGAACTTTTGGTTACTCTGACTCAGAGATAGAGAAAGAGGCAATAAGGCTGCAATATGCAATCAAGCAGCCGATGAGATGGAGCATCGAGATCTGCAAGTCACTGGCTCCTCTGACTCTAGAGATAAATCGGTTAAAGCAAGAAAAGGATGTTTTCCTGATTGCCCACTCTTACCAGACCCCAGACATCACATACGGGGTTGCAGACTCAGTAGCTGATAGTTACGCCCTTTCAAAGGAAGCAAGAGATGCCCCGCAACAGACCATTCTCTTTTCAAGCGTCAGATTCATGGCAGAGACTGCAAAAATAGTCAGTCCCGAGAAGACTGTATTGCACCCATCTCCAGATGCTGGCTGTTCACTGAGTGACAGCATTGAGGCTGGAGACGTAGTCAGGTTGAAGGAAGAGAATCCTGGAGTTCCTGTGGTCTGCTACATTAACACTAGTGCTGCTGTTAAAGCCGAGTGCGACGTGTGCGTTACCAGTAGCAATTATCTCAGAATATGCGAAAAACTGCCTGGAGACAAGTTGATTTTCGTACCGGATAAGTACATGGGGAGGCACCTTCAGCATTCACTCAAAGGTCGCAAGGAGGTTATTCTGTATGAAGGAGAATGCGAGGTTCATGCAGAATTTACTGGCCCCAAGATAAGAAACTGGAAGAGGAGTATGGCTGAGAACGGGATCGATCTCGTGGTTCTTAGTCATCCCGAGTGTGACTCGGAAGTACTGGACGAAAGTGACTTCGTAGGCAGTAGCGAGTTGTTGATGAACGAGGCTATTCGACTTGCGAGCGTTGGCAAAAAGGACATGATGCTAATCACTGAATGCGGCACCGCAGACCGGGTCCTCGCTGAGACCGAAGACAATCTGAATCTGATGGGCGCCTGTGTTATGTGCAGGCACATGAAGAAGACCCAGTTGGAGGACATACTCCAGGCACTGATGGACCCAACTCCTGATCAGATTGTGGATATCCCAGAGGATACGGTAAGGAGAGCCTCTAGGAGCCTAGATGAGATGTTCAGACTGGCTGAGTGACAATCTTGGCCCCGTATGCTTGGAGAGTCCATAGGAAAATTAGCGGAATCATAGCGAGAATAGAGGCTTGCAGGAGAAGGGAATTGCGAGGTTCTATTGTATCGATGAAGGAGTATACCAGCAATTGCTTCTCCCCTTCGTCATTTACTTCTATCCAGGCAAGTCGGTCCAGCAATATCTGAGGTTGAAACTGATCAACATCATCGTCGAAGGTGTGCTGTCTAGTTTCTGAAGATTCGACGTAGTAGACGTAAACATCATTGTTCCTTAGCGAGTCTTGAGATGTAGAAATGATGTCATCTCTTGTTACTTGAAGGAATGCAACCTTCCCCTCCCCTATACTGGGAGAGGAGGAGTCCCACCTAGGATTAGAAATCAAAGTCTGATTGATTGATAACGTGTCAACTATTATTGTCCTGTTGAAGGGTCCGACATCTACAGTCGCCACGAGCCAATTCGAGTCCATTACCAGTTCAACGATTGTGGAGTTCCCAAAATCAAGCAACGCACCAGAGTTCCTGATTGACTCTTCTATTCTTTCAGACGAGCGGGGGTCCAGAGGGATCGTTAGAGTCAAATCTGAATCTGCCGATGTTATGTTTACAGTGGGTCCAGAGGGGGAGTTCTCAGAAAATGCCACTAATGAACCAGAAGAGGCGACTACCGAAGAGTTTGATGAAGACTGTATAATTCTGGTAGATTGATCAGTGGTGTCTAACAGTCTGAGGCTCTCGTTGGATAGCATTGCTATGTACCCGGCATCACTGGAAACTGATGAAATGGAAACGTCGATCAGTGATTCTTCGGAGGGCTTACTGAAAATTGGTTCGAGTGTCCCAGACCCAGAGTCATGACGATAGTAGTCGACTCTAAACGCATCGTAAACTACGAAAGTATCTCCTGAAGATACGACCTTGGGGGTGCTATCCCATATGGTTCCGCCCAATGTTCTATTTGTTTTCGATGTTACATTTGTGGCCGTAATCGAAATCTCCTGGCCAGTATCCTCTATCCAAATCAGCCACTCCCCAGAACCAGAGGCCGATGTGGGATATTCGGCCTCATCAATGGATATCTTCTGATGAGTGACGTCCCACAACAGAACTGATCCGGTTAGGAAGATTAGCGCTAAAATGAGTGCGCCTGTCTGGTTCTTTCCTGGTTCTTTAATTGGGTCTAGCGAGCTTGTGAGTGATTTGAGCGTGCCAGTTATTGATCCTCTAGGGTCATCCAGCGTACGTGCTAGTCTCCGGGTGAAAAGTCTCTCATCGGCCAATCTCCATATTGACTCGTGTGTTCTCGAAGTGATGTTTACAGCGAGAATGGCAACCACCATTCCCCCTATTATGTCAACGAACCAGTGGATTCCGAGATATATTATCGCTACAGATGTCAGGGCAATGAAAATGATGAGGAAGTATCGGAACCTGTTCCATCTTCCATCCTCATCCCATCTGTGCATGGTTAGCCAAATCGCAAACGGTAGTCCGATGTGGAGGCTGGGCATCCCATTAGTGAACGGATCAATTCTATTGAACCAATTATGAATCTCAGGTGTCAGATCATATGCTATTGTTTCCATGCCTTGGATATAATTTCCTGTGACTTTGACATTCAGGAACAGGTAGAAAGGTATTGCAAGGATATATGTCCAAAACATGGAAAGAGAGACTCTGTCGGCCATGTACCTATCATCAAAGTAAATTGGATAAATGAAGGATGAGAAGGTTGCCGTCATGAATCCCATAACATAGAAGTGAGTCATGATCACGTCCAAGAAATCGTTCCTGAGCCCCTCTTGCACCCACATGGAAGCATCACCTTCTATCGCATAAACTAAGAAAGTCATATCGAGCTGGGTATTGGCCATCAATATCCTGTCGAGACCGTCAAGGAGATCCTTCCAAAGATATACTGAGAAGACAACTATCATGTGAGCCCAATACCGTCTGAACATATCAATGAACCCTTCAAGGCTGATTCTTGCATATTGAGGCTTGAACAATGGCATCATTGCTATGCTGATCAAAATAGCACCTGTAACCCAGGTGATGTAAATGCCTGTGTCAGCAACCATTACGTACTCTTGGAACGGTGACTATGTCATCAATTCGACGCAAGGATTAGAGCTTAGATAATCCTTAGAGAACGTTGTGACCCCTTTTCGAGTTGCTCAACAATTCCTTCCACTATCGATTTGAATGCCTTTGCTGTATCTCCTTCCGGCTCTGCGATGATTCGATGCACTCCATCATCTCCGCCTCTAACTATTCCGGGATCGAAAGGAAGGGAGCCTAGAAAAGGGACTTCCAATTCTCTAGATGATTCTTCTCCTCCTCCTGACTTGAAGACATCCAGAGTGACTTCCCATCTTCCGTCTTTGTCCGATTGGCAGTCAATAGGCACCCCTCCCGGACCCATTATTGAAACCTTAGAGTTAGGTTCAGACTTGCCTCTGATAGTATAGCCGCTCATATTCTCTACAACTCCCAAGACCGGAACTGAGATTGTTTTGGCGAAATTGATAGACTTCCGACTATCAAGTAGAGCAACCTCCTGAGGCGTAGTCACGATCACTACGCCATCTATCCCTGGGAGGCTCTGACTAACTGTCAATGGTTCATCTCCAGTTCCAGGTGGGAAGTCGATAATCAGAGCGTCAAGTTCCCCCCATGCTACGTCACCAATAAACTGCTGAATTGCTCCCAACTTTATCGGCCCACGCCAAATTACTGGCTTGTCTGGATCTTCAAGCAGGAAAGCCATCGAGATCACCTTGACTCCAGCGGGACCTTCGGCTGGATGAATCTGGCCCTCTTCGACGTTCAGATCCGCATTTTCGAGACCTAGCATCTTAGGGACGTTAGGGCCTGTAATGTCAATATCCATCAATCCGACCTTCTTTCCCTCGCGTGCTAGAGAAAGGGCAAGACCAGTGGCTACTGTTGATTTTCCAACCCCCCCTTTGCCCGAGAGCACCATGATTTTGTGTTTTATCTGCTCGTCCATCTTTCCAATTCTCATCTTCCTCTGCATCTGCTGGTAGGCCTGTTCCATCTGGGCTCTCTGCTCATTTGAGGCCTCGGAATTTCCTGTTTCCGCAGGTGGTCCGGCAGGATGATGGGACACAGGGGAGTCTGACATGATCCTCCGTTCGGAGGGATATTATTGAAACCTATTCCGGAGAGATATAGACTATACTCTGTATCGTGAATCGGTTAATTAGTGACTACCGCATGTTGTAAACGTGCGACTTCTGTTCGTTTGCGTTGGAAATACATGTAGAAGTCAGATGGCTGAGGCAATAGCCAGAGATTTGGGGCATACCGCATTTTCTGCTGGAACTCATCCTCCAGAAGACAGAGGGGTAGCGCCAAATGCCTTGATAGTGCTTGAGGAAATTTCCATAGACATCAGTGGCCTTCATCCTAAATCTGTAGATCTGGTCGATCCAGAAAGCTTTGACAAAATAATCAGCATGGGATGTGGAGTTAGTTGTCCAGCCCTGCCAATCGACGAGGACTGGGGATTGGAAGACCCGTTGGGTGGAGGGATAGAAGACTATAGAATAACGAGAGACGAAATTAGATCGAGGGTGAGTGCGATTATTGACATAGGTACCGACGCTTAGAAAAGCCGGTCGGTCCTGCAAAAGCCTGCGCGAGTGTAGTGTAGCGGTTATCACCCCACGTTGCCAACGTGGGAACCCGGGTTCAAATCCCGGCACTCGCACCATTCTAGTCCATTTCTGAGTTCCTTACGATGTTGATGAATGCCCCGCCCCCTAAAGCAAGTAATGTCACAATAGAAATCAAAATTATCGTTGTAGAGTTCGAAGAAATCCAAGTAGAGCCGGATTCTGCGGAGTCTGACTTGGTTATGGAGACATTGTGCTGTTGATCTTGATCAGCAGTCGTGGATAGGAAGATATCAGTCGCACGAATGAGCAATGTCATCTCACCTTCGCTGAGAGAAGACCTAGCCGAGAATGACAATGAGAATACCCCGTCATTAGCTACCCTATCGGGACCAACCCCGTTATCTGACATCAACTGCCATACATCTGACTGGCCAATGGGTGCAAGTCTTCCTATCTTTGCCTGGACAGAGGAGACTCCATCGAAGTCCTGAACTGTTGCCTCCAGGGTGTAATTTAACTCCCCTCCTGAGTTAAGTGACGTGACTTGGTTGACGGGAATCCCATCTCTTAAAATCGTAAAATTGATGATTGAAGGAGGTTGGTTCCCAATCAGGACCTTATCTGCTTGGCTTCCTAACTTACTGGATAGGACTCCGCCAATCAGAGTGGTGGTAGTTGAGCTTCCCTCCTGGTCCTCCAGATAGATTGGGATATGCTGTCTCCCCGGAGACATACTCGGAGGTATTTTGAAGGAGCCAGACCAAGTTGTTATTTCCGTAGACCGCGTATCCCCTTTATGCTGCCATTCCCAGACAGATCCCACAAGCTCAGGGGATAATTCAACCATTGACCCGCCCATAGACTGTAGGTTAACGAAAACAGACTTGATTCCGTGTCCATCATAGGCGCCCAAGTGAACTTGAACCTCATCACCCCTGAAAACATCGTCAGGAGAGAAGTCAAGATGAATGAGGCGAGGAGGCGCGTTGGAAATCTGAATACTAACATCCTGTTGATTTGTGACCCAATAATCCTCCATTATTACAGAGATGGGGAGATTACCACTCTGTAGGCCATCATGGACAATTTTCGCCGTCCAGACATCATCGTGAATAGTAAGATCGCCCAAGAGCCCCGAGTCTGAGAGTTCGATAAGCCCCAAACCGATAGAAGAAAGATCCGCGATCACTGATTTCGTGTCCGTATCTATGTCATCGATAGAGATCTCTAGGTGAGCTATTCCCCCTTCTGAAGATAGGGCAGACTCCCGGAACCTTACTGAGGACTCCGAGTTGCTGGAGAGCATGGGAGGGGTGTTCTCATCGAATGTAACTATCGAAGGGGAAAGAATCCTATCCACTCTCTGCTCTTCGATAAGGGAAATCTCGGAGTTGTCACCTATGTCCAATGTTACTACTCTACTGACTTCATTCAGCAATCCAGAAAGGGGTCCCTCGTTGATAATGCTCCCATTCGCCGAGCTGATACCTCCGTACATACCATTCCACTCAGCTACTGAAATCTCATGACCATCTATGTATACGACTTTGCTGCTTATTACGGATACTTCCAGAGTCATTTCCTTATTGCCTATGAGTTGGAAACTATCTCCTATTGCCAATATCTGAGGGCATACTCCAGTCTCCCTAGAGATATGATTAGAGAAGATGGCGTTCGCTTCGGGGGAATCTGGATTCTGGATGATAGGAGAGTTCTCGGGGAACTCGTCCTCTGTAGAACCGTTGTCCTCCACATATGTGTAACGAATCGTTCGATTCATCCAGTCCTCTTGGGGGACTACATACTCGTAGGTCAGGTTGTGCTCCGCTCCCCACTCCTGATCTATTGGGCCGAAAGGTGTGGCAGAGACGTTGAACCAAAATTCATTCTGGATTTTATCAGCCTCGAAGAGAGTCCCAGTCGCATTTCCAAAGACATCGGAATCTACAATCCTCCGCACTAGACCAAAGGACCCCTCAGCATCACCATCGTAGGTACCATCAACAATTATTGTGTCAGCAACGGTCTCTCCGCCTTCTGACTGCATGTGAATGATCGGGATGGTGCCATTGATCTCGATGTATGGGGCCTCATCTGAGGCTATGAAATCGAACTGCCCGCTTCCGAAAATCCTAGAGTACTGGTCAGTTCTGATTCCCTCTTCCCATTTCTCTCTTAGTATTAGCTCCTCTAGTTCAAATGAGAAGAACTCGCCTGCAGCAGATATTCTAGCAGATGCATTGGCTTCAACCTGGATATCCTGGAGTCTCCGAAAGCCATCCTCATCCCAAGTCTCGAAGTAAAGCAAGAATACCTCGCCAAAGACTCCTCCGGAGCTTTCGTTATCTCCGCCATCAATGGAAATCCATCCATCTCCCTCGAACATCATCCTCTCAGTGATCTTGCCATCTTTGTATGATCTTAGAACATAAGCATCTTTGATTTCCGCGTTAACTATCGCTCCCTCATCGCCTTCATCTATTGAAATCGCGATCTGTCCAGAACCAGACATCTCGAAGTCTTGGCTGATTAGTTCGGTTCCATGATAAGTCTCATTTAGCCAGATTCTGTCCAATCCGAGATCTATTGCTGCTCCCTGTGAGCCGTTACTCATATCTAGGACTAGAGTGCCGTTTCCGAGTTCATTGGACTCTAAGATTTCCCCGGTTCTCTTTTGCCAACCTCTGCCTTCGAAAGTGACTCCCTGACTATCTCCCTCCATCCCTGAAAGTGACCAATTGGTTTCTCTTGTGACCTCATGATCTGAGATTGGTTGGTTCCAGTTTGTGATATTTAGCGAGCGGCTACATGAGGAAACCGGAGATTGAACAGATATCGAGACATAGTCTCCAAACCTTGGCTGCTCCTCCAGAATTATTTCTATCTCTCCTCCAGCCACGAATACCGAGGTGTTTTGTCCTGACAATTGTAACGACCCTCTGGTATGGTGGACGCTAGTGTTCAATTCTTCATGTGAAATGGAGTCAGTGAGTGGTGGGTCGAAAATTACCCGATACCTGTGAACAAGAGATACCTCTGATCCTCCGTCCTCTGAGAAGTCCCATTGCTGATCCCAATCTGCAAGGATAGCACAACTATTGATTTCCCCCTCCTCTGCCCAGACAAGCGACGAAGGTATGCAAACCGCTAGCATCGAAAGCACTACTGCTATTGAGAAGGCTCTGGTCATATTGTCCTCCGCGAGCTGTGGCATTTCAAACAATACCCGGCATAGCCGCTGATTCCACTAGAACAAAGGTTCCTCATAGTCGTCGTCTACCCCTGACCTCTCTCTCCAAAGACCTGCGGGCATACCATCGTAGATATCCGCATAGGGATCTTCCTCTCCCTTGTCTTCATTCTGAACAGCCAAATTGGCAAAGTTCTCTGCGTTTGCTTTGAACTTCCAGTAGTGTATTCTCCACTCCCTTCCATCCCATAGAGTGGTCTCCTCAGACTCTGTAGTCAGCAGATCATAGTCCTGCAACTGATAGAACATGTTCCTGTCTGTTGGCTCGAGCGCATTATCGATAATTCTATTTGAAAAGCCGAAGAATCCCAATGCGTGTTCTGCTATTGACTCAGCCACATGAGTCTCCATAGTAGTATCCACCTTGCTCTTGATAGCATGAGTAAGCTGTGCTAGCGTTAGTCCCATGTTCCTACCGGCCTTGATACAAGCCGAGGTTATTTCAAACATCTTGCTAATTGCTCTATTTCTAGGGCTCAACCCGCCCGAAGTGGTTAATCTGTGTTCTCTTCTCGAGTGCCCATGGATGGGTTCGACAGACATACTTTCCTCGCACTTGAGGAGTCTGAAAGTGGCCCTTGGGATATCGTGATACTGCAGGTTCCCCTTGAGATGACTTGCAGTTACGGAGAAGGGACCCGTCACGGCCCTAAGGCCTGCATCAAAGCAAGTTCTCAGGTAGAGTTGCATGACTCAATTCTCTCAGAAGATCTACCGAGTGGGGCACGAATTCACACTGCGGCACCATGGTCCTCTGAGGCGCCAAGCCTCAGGGAACAATTGGACTCCATCGGGGAACATGTTAGTCCATGGTTTACTGGACAGGAGTTCCCTCTGGTTCTTGGGGGCGAACATGGAATACTACTTCCGATTCTGGAGAATCTAAACCAGCACCCTTCTGTTAGGGACATTTCAGAACTGACAATAGTTCAGATTGACGCGCATGCTGATCTGAGGGATGAGTTGAACGGAGAGAGGTTTTCCCACGGGACAGTAATGCGTAGGGCTCTGGAGTTGGGAGTGGGCAGAGTGATGCAGATTGGGGTCAGAGCATTCTGTCATGAAGAAGAAGAGACGATTCAGAACGATGATAGAGTTGAGACTTGGTTCGCAAGAGATTTACTATCCGTCGTTGATGGGAAGCTAGAATGGGAGAGGTTAGTGGAAAGGGTTTCAAGCATCTCTGGCCCAGTTTGGCTGACCTTCGACGTTGATGGTCTTGATGGTTCACTAGTTCCAGCAACAGGGACACCAGTCCCGGGGGGATTGAGTCACTGGGGTTCAGTAGAATTGATTGAGAATCTTTTCGCATCTGGGAATTGCGAGGTTGTTGGTGCGGACATAAACGAAATCGTTCCAGGGACTGAGGGTTCATTGACTGAGTTCAGTGCAGCACTTATCGCGACGAAGATAGTGGCGTGCCACATAGCCAACTCTAGGAGCAGGATAGGAGAATAATTGTACGTTGTGGCCCCTACAGCGGCGCATGCGCCGCTGGACAGCGACAATTCTGGTTGCTTCATTTGCACTTGCATCTGTTTCACCTGTAGTATCGGCCCAGATTAGCCAACCGGATATTATACAGGAACACTGGTACCACTCATATGCGACACTTACTCTAGATCTGAATGCCTGGGCAGATGAACATCCAGATATCGTTAACCTATTGGTTGTAGGCGAAACAGAACTTGGAAGAAATCTCTGGATGTTACAAATTTCAGATTGGAGTCTGGAGACCAAGCCAGATGGAACTGCCAAAGAAGTGGTTTACATCGACGGCGGCCATCATGGTAACGAGCATTTGGGGACTGAATTAGCATTCATCACTGCAGAGTATTACATCGAGGGGTGGTCTGAAGGGGAACAGGATGTGATAGATGTTCTTTCAACTACCGAGTTGCACATCCTAATTATGCTGAATGCAGATGGAAATGACTTTGATACCAGATGGAACGTGAACCAAGTAGACCTTAATAGAAACTACGATCATTACTGGAACACATGCCCCACCACTCAGCCAGGAAGTTCTGCATTCAGTGAATCAGAGACTCTTGCAAATTCAATTTACATGAATGATGTAGTTCCTGATGCAGATTTGTACGTTACAATGCATACCGGAGTTTGGATTATGCTGTATCCATGGGGAAAATGGCCAGAGCAACCTCCTGACTGGGAAATGTATCACCACATTAGAGACGAAGTTAACTCGAACATTTCAGACATACCTATTCGAAACGCCAACCAAGGCCTATACCCAAATTGCGGCACTAGCCGGGACTATGGCTATGGCGTCATGGGTTACCCTACTTTCACGTTCGAGACTGATGATGAACAGTTCCTACTCGGGACGGTTGAAGCGTTATCAGATAGGCTGTCTGAGGAGCTAGATGTGATGTTATATCTAATCGAGAATGTCTGGTACTGGAGAGCTCGTCTCTTCGTTGATGCAATGGTGATAGAAGAGGGGGGCGAGGTCCACCTGGAGGTGTCCAACCTCGGGAGAGCGAGTACCTCTAACGCCACTTTGGCGTATGTTACAGAAGAGAGAACCTGGTTCCCAGTCGGAGATCATCCAGGAGAATCTCCCTGTGAGATTGAGAGTTTTGGATTCAACTACTCTTCTCCTGGGTGTGGATTCGGAGTGAACGCTACCAACAGCACGGAGTCGATTCTTAACTTCGGAGATGCACCTATTTCTAATGGCCAAGGAACTTTCTACCTGTTCTACCAGAAGAGAGTAATAGATGCATCGGGATGGATTTCGGAACCTGTGAACCATTCAATTATCGAGAATAGTCACAGTAAAAAAGCGGCCCTTCCATCTCCATCTGTATTTCTTAGCATAGCCTGCATTTTCCTGGCTGCATTGGGCAAGAGAGAGGTCAGAGTTGAAAAGCTATAGTCTTATTTTGACTTTGAAATTGTGCTTTTTTGAAGGAATTGTTTGTAAACTGGTTACTAATCGGGTTTTTGAGGCTAAATATGAAAATATCATGCAGTGAATTTACAGAATTAGGATCGCAAGTGGTTCTCCCTCTCTTCGAAGGAGTCGCCAAGGCACCAAACAACTCTCTCAACGGGCTTAGCAGGAGTCAACGTAGTCTAGTTAGAGAGGCCATCTCATCCGGAGGCTTCGAGGGTAAGAAAGGCAGTAGGATGACGCTTTGGACTCCAGGTTGCAATATCGTCCTAGTCGGCATGGGGAAGAAGGATTCCCTCGGACACGAGAGAGCTAGGAACACTGGAGCCAGGCTGATTGCTTCCATGTCCAAAAAGAAGGGTATCGACGTTTCGGTGAGATTCACTTCGGGTTGGTCGGTGAAGAGGATGATCGACTTCGCCGAGGGGATGCTGCTTCGAGACTACGAGTTCCTGGAGCATCAAGAGTCACCCAAGGATCACATATCTGACCCTTGGAACGTGTCTTTCCAAGCAAGCTCGAGGTATCAGGAGTCATTGGCCCGAGGGCTAAGCAAGGTAGGTTCAGTGGCGGAAGGAGTCCATTTAGCAAGGGACTTGGGCAATGAGCCTGCAAACGTGCTTTACCCAATGGAATACGCAAAGAGAGCGGAGGAATGGGCCAAGGACAAGGTCAACGTAGAGGTTGAGGTATACGATTGGAAGAAACTGCAAGAGCTCGGCATGGGAGGACTGATCAACGTTGGCAAGGGGAGCGATCGGAAACCATGCATGGTCCTATTCACATTGAATCCGGATGCTGATGAAGGAGTGCAGCGGCCCTGTATTGTAGGGAAGGGAATTACATTCGACACCGGTGGAATTTCGATCAAGCCCACTGGAGGGATGTGGGACATGAAGTACGACATGTGCGGAGCTGCGACAGTATTCGGCCTAATGCACTCGCTACACGCCACCGGATATCAGAGGAGGGTGAACGGAATCGCTTGCCTAGCGGAGAATATGCCCGGGTCTGGGGCTTACAGACCCGGCGACGTTTTCAAAACGTACTCTGGGAAGACGATCGAGGTGTTCAGCACTGATGCCGAAGGCAGGAATGTTCTGGCTGATGGACTATGGAAGGCGGGCGAGTTAGACCCAGAATACATCGTGGATCTTGCGACGCTTACCGGAGCAGTGGTTGTTGCCCTAGGGAACCAGATATCGGGAATGTGGGCGAACGATGAGGGAATCGCAAAGAGGCTCAAAGCGGCTGCAAAGAGGAGCGGAGAGCCTGTATGGAGGATGCCTCTTAACGCTCAGTTCCGCAAGTACATGACCGACTCTGCATTCGCTGACATCAGGAACGGCTCGATTGGAGGCAGGGCTGGCTCCTCGAACACTGCTGCATCATTCCTAGAGTTCTTTGTTCCGACTAGGGGATTCGAGGAGGATGCAGAGAAGATTCCGTGGGTGCATCTAGATATCGCTGGAACTGCATGGGGACCTGGATCTAAGGCTCGTTCGGAAGGGGCGAACCCCTTCTTCCAATATGGGACATCGGGTGTCCACGTCAGGACCCTACACAGACTGATTACCGAGGATTGATCAGTCCTCTTCTTCCTCGGAGTCAACGACCTCGAAGTCTGCATCAACGACTCCATCGTCACCGCTCTCGTCCTTTTCCTCGGCCATCTCTGCAGCCGCAGCTTCGTACAGTTTAGTTGAGATAGAGTGCATTGATTCCTCCAGTTCTGACATCTTTGCCTGGATTGCAGCCTCATCTATTTCCTCCAGTGGAACAGGAGTCTCGTCCTTGACTATCAGAGCCTCGAGTTCGTCCAGCTTCTCTAGGACTGGCTTGGTGTCTTCATCGGCGAGTTTCTCCTCGTTCTCTTCGATCATCTTCCTAGTCTGATAGACTACGCTGTCTGCAGAGTTGCGCATCTCTACCTTAGCCTTCTTCCTCTTGTCCTCTTCTGCAAACTTTTCGGCATCCTCTATTTTCTGCCTAATCTCATCCTCGGAAAGAGAGGTTTGGCTCTCTATCTTGATCGATTGTTCGGTTCCTGTTCCCAAGTCCTTAGCGGAAACGTTGACTATCCCATTTGCATCTATATCGAATGTTACCTCAATCTGCGGGATACCCCTTGGTGCAGCTGGGATCCCCATCAGGTGGAATCGTCCCAAGGTTATGTTGTCCTTAGCAAACTCTCTCTCACCTTGCAATACGTGTACCTCTACGGCAGGTTGGTTATCTGCTGCCGTAGAGAAAGTCTCAGACCTACGAGAGGGAATGGTGGTGTTTCTCTCTATCATCGTAGTAGTAACCCCTCCCAGAGTCTCGATTCCCAGAGTGAGGGGCGTGACGTCCAGTAGCAGCACGTCCGTGACTCCCTCGTCTCCAACGATGATTCCAGCTTGGAGGGCGGCACCCATGGCCACCGCCTCATCGGGGTTTATTCCTTTGAATGGGGCCTTACCGACCTCCTTCTCAATCGCTTGCTGAACAGCGGGAATCCTAGTTGAACCGCCTACTAGTAGGACCTTGTCGACATTTCCCTTCTTGATTGAAGCATCCTTCATTGCCTGACGGGTCGGAGACATAGTCCTCTCAACAAGAGACGCTGTAAGCTTCTCAAACTTCGAACGAGACAGGGCCATGTCTAGATGCTCTGGCTGACCATCGATCATTGTGATAAATGGTAAATTAATCTGGGTGGATGGTGTTGTGGATAATTCTATTTTGGCCTTCTCGGCGGCTTCTCTGATCCTGCTTATTGCCTGTAGGTCCTTCTCTAGTTCTATTCCAGTGGATTTCTTGAACTCGGAGACTATCCAATCCATAACCGCCTCATCGAAATCGTCACCACCGAGTCTGTTATCGCCGCTAGTTGCTTTCACCTCAATCTGAGGTTGACCGTCGACCTGGTAAATCTCGAGAATGGACACATCGAAGGTACCTCCCCCCAGGTCGTAAACCAAGACCGTCTGGTCTTCTTCCTTGTCGACTCCGTAGGCCAGTGCTGCGGCAGTCGGCTCGTTGATTATTCTGAGAACCTCTAGTCCTGCAATCCTACCCGCATCCTTGGTTGCCTTTCTTTGTGCATCGGAGAAGTACGCTGGGCAAGTGACTACAGCTTGCTTGACCTCGGTACCCAAATATTCCTCTGCATCTGACTTCAGCTTCTGAAGAACGAATGCCGATATCTCCTGAGGCGAATAGTTGTCCCCGTCTATTTCTTGCACCCAATCTGTTCCCATCTCTCTCTTTACTGAAATTATTGTTCTCTCAGAGTTAGTCACGGCCTGCCTCTTGGCAGTGACACCTACCAGCCTCTCCCCTTCCTTCGAGAAGGCGACTACGCTGGGAGTGGTTCTAGAGCCCTCCGAGTTCGGTATCACTACCGCTTTTCCTCCTTCTATAGTTGCAACACAACTGTTTGTCGTTCCTAAGTCAATTCCAATAACTGCTGATCCCATTTCTATTTCTCCTGATTTTTTTCTCAAACTACTTCAGTTCGAATGTCATGTCCAGTATGCCGTTGTTAATTTCCCACTGGAAATCTCCAGAGGAGGCGTGTGGAAGTACGAAGTTCCTGAATGGTCTAATCTGATTCTTCCTTAGCAATTGCAACACCTCGCCTCCTCCTGTTAGGCTAATTTCGAGGTTATTCCGATCTATATCCTCGTACCTGGAAACATCGATAGTGACGTACATCTCGTTTTCCTTGATGTATACATCATCGGAAGAAATTGAGTTGTCCTCGTCTGAATTGTTACTTTCGTCGACGTCTACTCTGACCTCCGAGACTGATGGCTTGATGTGAATATCCACTCCCATCTTCTTGAGAAACTCACCAAGACCCTGGGGGCCGCTCAGCATAGATTCGAAGTTCTTCATGAACTCCTCGGGATCAGAATCTACTCCTAGCTTGACCTCGTCCATCGAGACTTTCTTTGGGTCAATCCCCAGCTGTTCAAACTGGTTCCTTACTTGCTTAATCAGAGATCTTAGCACATCAACGTCTATTGGCATACCCATTCTCTCGAACATTCGGACCATTTCATCCATTGCCTCTTCATCGAAATCGTCCCAATTTTCTTCTGACATTGTATCACTTGTTAACCTTGAGTTGTATAGTGGGAGACAGAGGGGGTATTTGAATCAAACGGGAGGAGGGTGCCCGAAATCGACCTAGAGCCAGATGATTGTATTGAAAACGGAGTCTTCAGTGGCCATTGTACCATGGTAGAGTCAGATTACGATTTGGCTATTGAGGATACTGATAGAATACATGGAAGAACCGCGCTTGTAAACAACGTCAGGGCTGCTTCATCTTTAGCCGGGGCGATACGCTCTACGCTAGGTCCCAAGGGCCTCGATAAGATGCTTGTAGACGCTGACGGAACCGCATTGGTGACCAACGACGGGGTAACTGTTCTGGAGACCGCCAATGTCGAGCATCCCACGGCTAGGATGTTGATCGATGCCTCTTCGTCGCAGGATCGTTCTGCGAGGGACGGAACCACCACCACGGTCCTATTGATTTCTGAGATGCTCCAGAATGCCCTGGAATTGGTGAGGATGGGAGTACATCCATCAATAATTGTCAATGGATACTCCTTGGCTCTCGATGAGGCTATTTCTGAGATTTCAAGGGTTTCTAAGACCTCCGATCAAAGTCAGAAATTCCAAGTTATTCGAACCTCACTGCAAGGCAAAGGAGATTCGTCGTTATGCGACGTCTTGGCTGATTTAGCAATCGAGGCTGCAGACTCGCTAATCGATTTAGGGGATGGAGACGATATTGAGAGGATGTTTGTGAAACGTCTCCAGATTAAGGAAGGCGGAGTTGTGGATAGCTCATTAGAAAGAGGCTTGATGTTGCTAAAGTCCAGAGTCGATATATCCACTAAGGCCAATGCTGACGGAGGCCGTGTAGCGATTATCGATGGCGGCCTGGATAAGCAGAAATTAGAGATTAGCGCGTCTATCGAGATTAGTAGTCCGGGGACTCTCCAGGATTTCCACAGAAAATCAAGGCAGAACTTGCGAAAGCAAGTGGATCACCTCGAGGCCCTGGGAGTTGATTTGCTGGTAGTAAGGGAGGGGATTGATGACGAGGCAGTTTCCATGCTCACGGATTCTGGAATTACTGCATACAGGAGGTTCGAGAGGGAGGACATGGACTTGCTTTCCCGGATTACCGGTGCAACACCAATCAGAAAGGCTGAGGATTTGAGCGCAGACGACATCGGGAGCTACTCGAAGAGGTCAGAAGAGGTCGTCTCCGAAGTCAAGCACACACTCATTGAGGGCTTAGGAGGAGGCATGACTCTGGTCGTTAGGGGGTCGACTCCGGAGATTAGGGATGAGGCGATTAGGATTTTCGATGATGCAATTGGAGTTGCCCACCGACTCAACAGCAAGCCCGGAGTACTTCCCGGTGGAGGGGCTATTCAAGCACACCTCGCTGGTCATCTTAGAGCGTTCTCGCAGACCCAGTCCGGGAGGGAACAGCTTGCCATAGAGGCATATGCCTCTGCTCTGGAGTCTATTCCTAGGATTCTCGCTGAGAATGCGGGGAGGGATCCCGTGGAAGTCATCCTCTCCTTGTCGGCTGACCAGAAGGATAGCGGGGCGTGGGTTGGCTTCGACCTGCAAAGTGGCAAAAACTGCCATATGGAAGAATTGGGTATTCTGGACACAGAATTCGTGGTTAGTAACGCCTTGTCGGCGGCCACGGAGGCTGCAATCGGCGTTCTAAGAATCGACGATGTCCTCTGGGCCAGGACGGACCCAAGTACACCAGATTGGGAGAGTTCAGAGGACTAGCTCCCGGAAATCCCTCTGAGCATCTCATCGACCATCGACTCTAGGTCGAAGCGAGGGCTCCACCCCCACTCTCTCTCTGCTACCGTCCCGTCTATTGAGTCGGGCCATGAGTCAGCATACTCCTGTCTTACATCGGGAACGAAGTCGCAAGTGAACCCCTCAACCCGATCTGAAATTGCATTTGCTAGTTCCTCGGCCGAGAATGAGAGGCATGGGATGTTGTAGCCTGCCCTCGAATCGCCCAGAAGATCGTCTTCTGCATCCATGAGTGTGAGCGTGGCTTCGATTGCATCATCCATGTATAGCATTGGGAGACGGGTATCTGCTCTGACGAAGCATTCGTAATGCCCAGAATCGAGAGCTGCATGGAATATCTCTACTGCATAGTCGGTAGTGCCACCTCCGGCAGGGGCCTTGTAGGAAATGAGTCCTGGATACCTAATCCCCCTACTGTCGACTCCGTGACTTCGTCTGTATTCCCTGGCTAGAGCCTCTCCGCTAACCTTAGTCTCACCATAGACAGTAGTAGGATTGAGGGGTGCATCCTGAGGAGGATTCTTCGGAGCGTCAGGACCGAAAACAGCGATGGACGAGGGTGCATACACCCTCAGAGAGCACTCCCTGGCCGCCTCGAGAACCGAAATAGTTCCTCCGACATTTATCCTCCGACATTTATCCGGATTCCTTTCGCCAGTCGCAGAAAGAAGTGCAGCAAGATGGTACACTGTTCCTATTCCCTCTCGCTTGCAAATTGCCGAAATAGCATCTGTGTCCATTACATCAAGAGGGACGTAGGGGCCTTCTTCAATCGATGAGTGCCCATCTGATTCCCTGATATCCGATGCGATTACCGAGTCTTTTCCATGTTCCCTCCTAAGGGCATGGACAAGGTCAGTACCTATCTGCCCCAGGGCCCCAGTAACAAGGATCCTGTCCCCGTGTACACCGTGCATGTGTAGCCGTAATTCTGACGATACTTGAAATTAAAGAAGGACGAAACAGGAATTTACGTGCCAATGTTGATAGGGGATAGGCGAGTGATTCAAACCCCGTTGATGAGATGAAGTATGTCGTTGTGACGGGTGGAGTGCTCTCCGGATTGGGCAAAGGAGTGACTGCTAGTAGCATAGGAGTCCTGCTCAAAAGCGCTGGACTGAGGGTAACCGCAGTAAAAATAGATCCCTACCTCAATGAGGATGCTGGTACGATGAGTCCCTTCGAGCACGGAGAGGTATTCGTGCTAGACGATGGAGGTGAAGTAGATCTAGATCTCGGCAACTACGAGAGATTCCTAGATGTGTGCCTAACCAGAGATAACAACATCACAACAGGGAAGGTGTACAACAAGGTGATTCAAAAGGAGAGGCGCGGGGATTACCTAGGAAAGACGGTTCAGGTTATCCCACATATAACCAATGAAATACAGGATTGGATAGAAAGGGTGGCCCATACACCTAGCGATGGAAACGGGAAGGAGCCCGATGCTTGCGTAATCGAGCTAGGTGGAACAGTCGGCGACATTGAAAGCGCCCCCTTTGTCGAAGCTCTGCGACAGTTCCAATTCAGAGTAGGGCAGGAGAATGTTTGCTTCGTTCACGTGAGCCTGATCCCCGTCATGGGCCCAGTAGGGGAACAGAAGACGAAGCCTACTCAACACACGGTGAAGGAACTGAGAGGACTTGGTATCAATCCACATATGCTGGTTTGCAGGTCCAAGAGCCCGCTAATCGACGAAACTCGCAACAAAATCTCTGCATTCTGCCACGTACCCCCAGAAGCGGTCGTCTCTGCACATGATGTTTCCAACATCTACCAGGTTCCAATAATGCTCGAGTCGCAGGGGGTAACAAGTATGCTAGCAGACAGATTTAGTTTCGAAATACCTGCCAAGAGGAAAGTGCTCGATGATTGGAAGGAGTTGGCAGATCACGTTGACACTTTGGATGATGCTAAGGAAGTGCACATCGCAGTGGCAGGCAAGTACACGGATCTAGCTGACTCTTATCTTAGTGTCATTAAGGCCCTCCAGCATGCCTCTTTCAAGGTCAATAGGAAGCTTGTGATCGACTGGATCGAGTCGTCTGCACTGGATGGGGAAACCGAGAAGTCAGATTCCGAAGCTCACAATTCCGCATGGGAATTGCTCAGATCCGCAGATGGAATCTTGGTTCCCGGTGGATTCGGCATCAGGGGGATTGAGGGGAAAATCAAGGCAGCTGAATATGCGAGAGAGAACAAAATCCCATACCTCGGTGTCTGTCTGGGACTCCAGGTAGCTACGATCGAATTCTGCCGCAATGTGCTCGGGATGGAGGGAGCCAACTCTACTGAGTTCGATGAGGAACCAGCCCATGCAGCTGTTGTATTCATGCCTGAGATTTCCAAGACCCATATGGGAGGGACTATGAGATTGGGGACGAAGCCTACCCCGTTCCTTGTGGATGATTGTAAAATTAGGAGGTTGTATGGAGGGGAAGGATACGTCGATGAGAGGCACAGGCACAGATACGAGGTAAATCCTGAGCTGATAGAAGATATAGAGGAAGCGGGCCTAGTCTACGTAGGAAAGGACGAGACGGGAGAGCGTTGTGAGATAATGGAGCTTGAGGGGCACCCATACTACGTTGGCACCCAGTACCACCCAGAATTCAAGTCCAGGCCAGATCGTCCCAGTCCACCTTTCCTAGGTCTTCTGATGGCCGCATCGGGAATGGAAATCTAATCCACAGAGACAGGTAGAATTCGGGTTGTCCTGTATCCCTGAAGCACCTTCATGTATCTCATTGAGGCGAACCGCTCATCTAGCCCCTCATCTCCTGTCTCAATCCTAAGTTTCCTCACCGTGAGTAGCTTAGCTGGAGTTAGAACGCCAAGAATATTGTCGATTCCAATTGATTCCAGCACAGCCGGCGATAGTTGCAGGTTCCCTCTACCGATTAGGAAACCCTGACCCCCCATAGGGGACAACAGGAGAGTTGTCGAGCCATCATGAGAACGCAAGATGGATAGTATCCCTGACTCATCTAGGTCGGTACCCACTTGCTCACTGCCCATGGTAGCGTCAATACCCAGAGTCGTCAATTCGAATCCGTTGTTCTCGCCAATCGCCCTCAAGGTCCCCCCCGATCCCCAGATGATTAATTGGTCCTCGCCAACTAGTGATTCCCGTATGTGCTCTGAAAGGCCTACGACAATGTCATCCTCCGACTCTGTCTGCACAAGTTCCTTCGATCCTTGCATCCACCTTGGAGAGTTAGGTGAGAAGGCCTCTGCATAGAGCCGGACGACCCATTTGCCCTCCCTGTACAAATCCTCGTCCAGATCCAGTACTTCGGTACTAGAAACCAACAAATCTCCATTAATCCACGAGGACAATACCTCTGCAGCACCCTTCGGGGAGCTAGCGAAGCATCCTGAGTGCATCTTTACCCCAGATGGGACTCCTATCACAGGTGTTTCCGAGGACTCAAGCTTGGAAAGCGAAGCCACAATGTCCCGTGTGGTCCCGTCCCCACCGGAGTAGACGAGCAAATCTATTTCCGACCCTACCATTGCTGCGACAGCATCCTCCGTATCCGATACTGAAGTGGTTCCTTTGGACTGGTGAGCTTCAACTATCATGGCTCCTTCCATCTCACTCGGGATCCAGTCAGTTCCCATCCTCCCTCCGCTAGTTACCCATTCCAAGTCAACCTGTCCTCCCCGGTGGATTTTAGAAAAATACTCCAGCATCGACTTCAATCTAGGCCCCGACCTATCCTCTGCTCCTCTTGACCTTGCCAATTCTGCCTGTCCGTCTGAACCCTTCAGACCTAGCCTCCCGCCGAGTCCGGCGTCTGGGTTTGCAAGCAGCCCAATGCGCACCATGTGCATCCCAGAGGGGAGGTGTTCTTATCGGTTCACGCTCGGGGAATAATCGTGAGACTAGTAGTAGCGCTGGGTGGAAACGCTCTCCTGAAGAGGGGCGAGGAGCAAACGTCCGAGAATCAGAGGAGGAACGTCAGGAAGGCGTGCAAGGAGCTGGCACCACTAGCGAAGGAGCACCAACTGGTCATAACCCACGGGAATGGCCCACAAGTAGGACTCCTCGCCCTACAATCCGCATCATACAAGGAAGCGGAGGAATACCCCCTAGATGTTCTAGGCGCTCAGACGGAGGGGATGCTGGGTTACGCGATACAACAGGAGCTGGGCAACCTCCTTCCGACTGAGAGTTCTTTGGCCACTATACTAACGATGGTGGAGGTCGATCCAGATGATCCCGCCTTCGAAAATCCAACCAAGCCAATTGGCCCGATTTACAGCGAGCATGAGGCTAGGAGAATCTCCGAAGAGAAGGGATGGTCTATTTCGAAGGATGGAAGCAACTGGAGGAGGGTTGTACCCTCTCCTGAACCACACAGGATCTTTGAGTTGCGGCCGATTCACTGGCTCTTGGAGAAGGGGGTGATTGTGATTTGCGCTGGTGGAGGGGGAATACCAACAGCGTACAATTCTGAAGGGTCACTAGAGGGTGTTGAAGTGGTCATTGACAAGGACAAGGCCAGCGCCTTACTCGCAAGGCAGTTGGGAGCAAGGCTGCTTATTCTGGCTACAGACGCAGATGGAGTATACCGAGACTGGGGTACTGGAAACCAGGAATTGATGCAGGCCACCACACCCGAAGAGATATCGAAGATTGATTTTGAGCCTGGGTCAATGGGGCCGAAAGTGGAGGCCGCCTGCGACTTCGTGATGAGGACTGGTGAGCGCGCGGTAATTGGCGCGTTGACGGATATCGCCGAGATGGTAGAGGGTAGGGCGGGTACACAATTCACTATTGAATGAGCGCGATAGAGTCAATCAACGGCCAAGCCATTCATATCGGCGGGGCGTCGGCATAGCCGACGAGGGATACCAGTGGGCATGATTTCTGTTGACATCGGGGAGGGCGAATCTCACGAGTATGCAAGTGGCATCAGCGCTGGAGAGGTAATCAAAAACGTCCATGGAAGGAAGTCAGGGGCAGTGGCCGTAATCGTAAACGGGGAGGAGAGGGACATGTCCTTTACACTCGATGAGGATTGCAAGGTAGAGCCGATATTGGGCGATTCCGAGGAGGGGCTGTACATCCTAAGGCACAGTTGCGCACATCTTCTGGCTCAAGCGGTGACTCAGCTTTATCCGAATGCCAAACCCACAATCGGACCACCGATAGATCACGGGTTCTACTATGACTTCGCAATGGATCCAATCGGAGACGAGGAGCTCCGTCAAATAGAGAAGAGGATGAAAGAACTGGTAAAGCAGAACATCCCGATTGAGAGGGAAGAGCTTGACAATGAGTCACTCAGGGAGATATTCTCCTCGAATCCCTTCAAACTGGAGATAATGGATGATAAAATTGGCCATGATGTGGGTTCGTCGGCTTACCGTCAAGGAGATTTCATCGACCTCTGCAAAGGCCCTCATGTCTCACTGACCTCCCAATTGAGGTGGTTCAAGCTAACAAGCACCAGCCAGGCATACTGGAGAGCGGACAAAGACAGGGAGTCGCTGGTCAGGATTTACGGAATGTGCTACCCTTCCAAGGATGATCTGAAGGAGCGCGAGAGGCAGATCCAAGAGGCTGCGAGGAGAGATCACAAGAAGATAGGGAAGGAGATGGGGCTCTACATGATTAACGAGATGATAGGGAAGGGCCTGCCTGTTTGGCTACCTTACGGGGAGGTACTGAAGTCGGAGATAGAGAACTTCGCGATAGAGACAGAGGAGGCATATGGGTACGATAGAGTGACTACGCCGGTGCTCGGGAAGAAGGAGCTTTTCGAGACGTCCGGGCATCTCCCACACTACGCGGATGGGATGTACCCGCCAATGAAGATGGATGATGGTGATTACTACCTCAAAGCGATGAATTGTCCTATGCATCACCTAGTTTTCGCGAACAGTAAGCGGTCCTACAGGGACCTCCCCATTAGAATCGCGGAGTACGGAACTGTGTACAGGAACGAGTTGTCAGGAACGCTTGCTGGCCTTCTGAGGGTCAGGATGCTATCGATGAACGATGCTCATGTGTACTGTACTCTGGATCAGGTGGCAAGCGAGGTCCAAGGCAACGTCAGGATGGCCCAGGATTACTACGAAACGTTTGGCTTTGATGACTACGACTTCCGATTGTCTCTATGGGACCCAGATAACAAGGACAAGTACATCGACCAGCCAGAGAACTGGGAAGCGACCCAGAACCACCTGAGGGAGATAATGGATGCCCTAGGGGTGGAATATACAGAGGCAGTTGGAGAGGCCGCATTCTACGGACCCAAGATAGACATACAATTCAGGACGGCTTTGGGAAGGGAGGAGTCGATGTCCACCATACAACTAGACTTCGCTGCCAAGGAGAGGTTTGGACTATCATACATGGACGAGACCGGAAATGAGAACGGGGAGGTCTTCGTAATCCACAGGGCTCCGCTATCCACTCATGAGAGATTCGTGGCCTTCCTTCTGGAGCAGTGGGCTGGAAATCTACCTACCTGGCTTTCCCCAGTGCAAGCCCAGCTAATCACCATCTCGGAGAAGCACAAGGAGTATGCAGAGCACGTAAGGGGGACTCTGAAGATCGCAGGAGTCAGAGTGAAAGTGGATGATTCGGACAACACAATTGGGAAGAAGATCAGGATGCACAGGAAGAGTCGCCCTGCTTACATGCTAATTCTCGGTGATGACGAGGTGAAGGAGGGGTCTGTCTCAATCAGAAGCAGGAACGGCGATCAGAAGAATGGCGTTCCCCTTGAACAGTTCGTTTCGGATATCCTCGCAGAGATTTCCAACAGAAGCAAAGACCTATCCCTAGTGGAGTGAAGTATCAAGACTGAAGCCCGCCTAGGACCAACACTAATGGCTACTGAGGAGGGTGGAGCTAAGGATGATACATCGGAGGCGATGCTGTCTACCGCTAGGTCAGTTATTCGGACATGCCTCCAAGTAAGGAGGGAGGAGGATGTCTTAGTAATCACAGACCCAGAGACAGCAGAAGTAGGACAATCACTCTACGAAGAAGCTGCTCGGGTAACGGACAGGATACTTCTTGTGATGATGCCTCCAACACAAAAGCCAGGCAAGGAACCTCCTCTACCTGTAGCTGATATCATGAGGAAGAACAGGGTGATAATCATAGCAACCAAGGACTCGCTCACGCATACCAGAGCCAGACAACAGGCTACGAAGGAAGGAGCAAGGATAGTATCCATGCCAGGCATAGGAAGAGTCTCATTTGAAACGGGAGGCATGACCGCGGACTACAATGCCCTCCAGAAGGAGATCTCGGCCATGGGAGTTTTGTTCAGAAGGAAGAGAAGGGTGCGTGTCAGTTCCCCATCGGGCACAGATATCGATTTCCTCACTGGTGGGAGATGGGTTCTCGAAGATAACGGTGTGTGCAACAGACCAGGCCAGATTGCAAATCTCCCTGCTGGCAAGGTGTTCGTCTTTCCTAAGGAGGGGAGCATGAATGGAACTATAGTAGTCGATGGTTCTTGGGAGGGTATATTGCTAGAAGATCCTCTTTCACTGACTATCGAGAAGGGAGTTGTGGTCAACATCTCAGGAGGGCATATCGCCAAGGAAATAGAGGAATCCTTCGAAATGGCAAAGTCAGGATTAAGGAGTTCCAAGAAGGACCTGATATGGACGGTCGCGGAGTTCGGTTTTGGAATGAATCCAAAGGCTACTGAGCTCGTCGGGAATCGAGTCGAGGACCTAGTTATACGCGGAGGGGCGTACTTTGGCTTTGGAGACAACACCCATTTGGGAGGTTCTGCTCGGGTGGGAATCCACCAGAGAGGAACGATAAGAGCGCCGGAAGTATTGCTTGAGGAAACCTCGTTAATTTCCTCCGGCAAAGTCTCTGTACGGTAGGTTAGCAAATGCGTGGAGTTCTATGGTGCAATGGTTCGATACCGACCGAATCAGTAGTCGAATGGGTCCTCTCGGCTGGAGTTCCTATATTCGGGGTCGATGGAGGTGCCGATAAGGCATATGGCATGGGGGTCGAGGTCGTCGAGGTTCTGGGAGATATGGATTCCGTCGACGAATCTGCTTGGGGGGGTAGGACTCTGTCACTCAATGAACAATCTTTCAGTGACCTGGCTAAATCGATCGAAGAACTGATCCACAGGGGGTTCGATGAAATTGAGATAGTAGGAGCTGATGGTGGGGACCCTAGTCACATTCTCGGTAACTGGGCGGCTATGAACGACTCTCCATCCGGAGCGAGGATCAGGATACATCACGAAGAGCAGGTTTCCACCAGAATTCACCCTGATGATGGAGAGGTCTTCGTTGAGTTTGAAAAAGGGGAGCTTTTCTCAGTTTTCGCTATTGGTGCTGGAAAGGTATGGATCACAGGAGCAAGATGGGAAGTGGATGGAGAAAACCTTGTTCTCTCATCGAGGGGGCTGCATAATGAAGGGATGGGAGGTGTTGTGAAAATTAGAGGAGAGGGGGTTTTGATATTGATCTCCAATCGGAACTACTACTCTTCCTCATGAGCCTTCATTGCCAGCATGAGTGCAATTGGCCTGGTTTTCTCGTCCTCCTCAAGTGCGATTCTTGCGATTATCATGATTGGGACTCCGATGATAGCACCAGAGATGCCCCAGACAGAAGCACTGATCATCACAGTGAGCAATAGGACTAGAGGAGAAATACCTAGCCTTTGGCCAGATAGGTTGGGCTCGATAAATGAGCCAAACAGCTGTTGGTTCCCGACAAGTAGGGCGCCTAGTAACAATGCCTGAAAAGGGTCGAGCACGATTAACGCTATCATCATCGGAGGCAAGGTAGCGAGGATCGCCCCAAGAATCGGGATGAAATCTAACAAGAAACATAGGACTCCGAACAAGAACCAACCCGGGATATCCATGAACCACAGTAGAAATGCTAGCACTACTGCCTGACCAGCGCTACAAGTAGCCTTCGAAATAACGTATGTAGAAATCGCTTCAGAAGAGTTTGAGACTATCTTCCTAACCCTGCCATAGGATCCTGGAAACGCCGCCTTGAACCTCCCTGGTAGGCTCTTCTCCTCCAGGATTAGGAATACCACGAAGACTGCGACGGTGACCATCGTGGTCATGAATGATGCCAAATCTGCGAGTATATTGGTGGCGAAGTCCTGGATGTTCTGTGGATTTAGAACACTCTGTATGGTTTCCTGACTTGTAATCACTTCCTCTAGCCCGTAGAGATTTGTCTCCCCAAGGCTTGCCCACTTCTCGTTGAATTTTGGGACTATTTCCTGTTCCATCTCGTCCTTGAACTGATCGATATTCCTGTATAGAAGGATAGAAATTCCGTAAGAGGCAAGTGCCCCTATTGCTAGGAGGACGCCGTAGGCAAGCATGGGCATCCTTGAAACAACATCGAAGCGCTCGATGAGGTATTGCTCTGGGGCTCTAATTAGGAAGTAGAACAGAACCGCTATCGCTAGGGGCATTAGGATGGGTTTCAGATTTACCAGAACTAGGTACGACACCAGTATGATAATTGCGAAGTTTGCCGTTGTAGCACTGTTTGACCTCCTGGGGTTTACTATTCTGTCTTCCACGTACCGCGGAGAGAGGGTCAGCAATCAAGAGTTTCCCCGGATTTTATTCAACGACACGCTCGGGAATAAACCTCCAGGAATCTCTCAGCGTTCCCGTCGAGAGTGAAGCGTTCCAAGACCCTCTGCCTGCCTTCAGCTCCCTTCTGAAGAAGAACCTCATTCGAGGAAAGCTCAGAAGATATTGTTTCTGAGAGCGAGTCGACTGACCCGAGTTCGAATAGCGCGCCTACGCTGGAGTCAACCATCTCTGGTAGGGGGCCGTGGTCCACAGTAATCACCGGAGTCCCAGAGCTCATTGCTTCGAGGGGTATGAGTCCTTGTCCCTCGTAGTACGACGGATAAACTACAAGGTCAGAGGCCCTGTACATCTCGGAAATTTCGTTGAAACCCATGCTCGATTCTATCGTAACTCTGTCGCTGATGTCTAGTCTAGCGGCCATTCGATTCAGCCTTCTACGAAGGGATCCTCTACCGATTATTACCAAATGAGAGTCGGTGGACTTGCCCACCTTTGAGAACGAGCGGAGCAGCAAACCGTGGCCCTTGCGCGCTGCGAGCCTTCCGACGGCTAGTAAGAGCCTCACTCCATCGCCAATTCCATACCGCTTTCTAATCTCAATCAGAGTGTGCGAGTCAGATTCGCTATCGAGATGCATGGGTACGAACATTCCCGTATCGACACCCCAATGAATGACCTCACAGTCCCAATCAGGAGGAGCAGAATATCTTGATTCAAGATCAGTCTTTGTGGCTTCGGAGTTGGGGACTACCACAGAGGATTTCCGAATTGCAGATCTCTCGAAGTTAGAGTATCTCCCTGCCAAGAAGCGTATTGCGATGTCATTGGGGTTGGACCAAACTGCCGGCTCCCCGAATCTGGCTGCCAGTGTTAAGCCGTCCCGCTCACCCAGCCACGTACCATGCATCGAAGAGACAACTGGCGCTACTTCAGAGATACACCTGTCGAACTGAGAATCATTCCAAGATACCATTGGGCAGTGGAGATGGACCACATCCACTGGATTCTCTGAATGTAGACGAATCAGAGCCTTGAGCGCGTATCTGCCATATGATCTGGTGAATTCCATTGGGATCTTCAACCATGGAACCTCGATGACCTCTACGTTATCCAAGTGAGGGTATTCTCCCTTGGACTTCCTTGTGATGACTGAAATTCTATGGCCCATTTCCGCTAATCTTGACGATAGATGGTACACAGTTGAGCCCATTCCGCCCCAACGGGGAGGATACTCGCCAGAAATCATCGCGACATGCAGGTTGCTCACCAATAAACCGGTCTGGGGAGGCGTTATTGAAGAGAGCGGGGGCCATAATCACCACAATGGTTCAAAAATAGGTCCAATTTAGCGCCATCCCCATGGAAGCTCCATTGCCAGTCCACGTTACAGTTGTAATACCTACTAGGAACGAGGAGGAGGCCATAGTGGATACTATCCGATCGGTACCCAACGACGGTTGGTGCCAAAAATTGGATTTCTTAGTCATTGACGGGAATTCAGAGGATAGGACAAGGGAGCTGGCAGAAGAGGAGGGTGCCAAAGTCTACCTTGAGGCGAGGAAAGGGTATGGAAGAGCCTACAGAACGGGTTTCCAGATGGCGCCTGGACAAGTGATTGTGACTATGGACGCGGATTGCACCTACCCAGGGGAGGTAGTGCCGGAGTTGGTCCGTAGACTTCTCGAGGAAGACTTGCAGTTCATCACCTGCGACCGCCTAAGGAAGGCAGAGGACGGTGCGATGTCTGGCCTACATGGATTCGGCAATTGGGCACTTTCCTTCACGGCTAGGATGCTTTTCTTCTATGGCATCCACGACTCTCAATCTGGGATGTGGGTTTTCAGGAAGGAGATTATGGAGAATCCAAGGATGCGCCCTACCAACGACGGCATGCCGCTCTCGGAAGAGATGAAGATCAATGCGAGGAGGTGCTACGGACGTTCGAAAGCTGTTGAGGTGTCAGTCCCCTACCGTACCAGGGTTGGGCAGGCCGAAATCAACACATGGGGTGACGGTTGGAAGAACCTCAAGTTCCTGTTTGCCAAGAGACTGGGTGTTAACAGGGAGAGGACGGCCTGGGGGCCGGAGAGTTAATCCTCTGAGTCGAACTCATCGTCTAATTCCCTAGGATCGAAGGATGACCAGGACTCGATTAGCTCCACGTCCTTCGCGATCTCCGCCATCCTTGCTCGACTGTAAGCCACACCAGCTATGGAGAGTGCGATTATCATAATCACCAAGATCGGGATACCTAAGGAGGATATCCATGACTCTAGGCCACTATTGTCAGGTTCTATGATGGGGACAGTATGTACCTGAGCAGGGCTGACCAAATCGCCATCAATCGCGAACACTTCCACCCTTGCCCAGGACCCCCCAGTTACCACCCATGAGAATCTTGAGGTCCAAATCCCGTCTCTTTCGACCGTGTCGCCATTAGTACCATCGTCGTAGAAGTACATCGATACTGACTTGCCGCCGGAAATTAACTCTCCCCGAACTGTTTCTGTAGTTCCATCTGCATCCTGGACCCTAACTGTTGTAGTGACCTCCGTAGGCACCCCGTCCTCCACCCTGAGTACTGATACCATCAGATCGGATACTTCAGGAGAGCTGGAGCCAATCGTTAGGTTTAGTGACTCAACTGATACCTCTCCCCTCGAGTCCTGAACCAGCAAGTCGATCCTGACGGTCCCAGGTTGGAATGTCATTTCGAGAGTCTTACTGTCGCTGACTAGAGACCCGTCGACTCTCCACTCATAGAGTACGATATCGTTGTCATAGTCGAAGGATTCGGTCGCGCTGAGAGTCGCTGCTTCCCCCGGAGGAAGGTACTGCCCGTCCGACATTCCGGAAATTACAGCTACGGGTCCCGTCTCCAAGACACTGATAGTCTGATGATGTATCCTCTCCTTACCATTTTGATCGATGAGCAGGAAGGTCAGGTTGTGGACTCCCGCTGTGAGGTAGTCACTATACCAGTATTCCGTGGACTTAGAGTCAAGAATGACTCCCTGTAGGTCTGATAAAACTGAGACTGAGAAATCGTCTCCGTCCATGTCAACAGATCTCCTGAAATCGAAGAGAACTGGTAGATTGGAGTATACCTGGATGTCTGGCATCGGAGAGTCGAGAACAAGCAATGGTGCAGAGTCAGATACGTATATCTCAATCTGATCGGATACTGGACCACTGCCATCGTCAAGAGTAAATGAAATGAGATGCGAGCCTGCTTGTAATCTGGTTTTTACCTCCCAATCGGTTCCAAGATGATCATCCATTTTGTCCGACTCCCATAGGACGGAGATGAGGTCCTTGCTGACAATCGAGCTAGGGTTGCAAAGTAGACCACTTCCGTTGTTGGGGAGCTCAGAGCAAGAGAGATCCCAGTCACCAGAACCAGTAGAAGACAGGGTAATCAGCTCCGAAGAGTCGGTGTATATGCCCGTGATAGGGCTTGAAATGATCACATTAGGCATGGAATTAGACACTTGGAGGATCTCTGAGTAGACATTCCACTGCTCCACGTGGTCGGTTCTGGTGTCACTTGCCCTCATGGTGATGGTGTGAGTGCCCTTGCTCAGGGTTCCAGACCATTCAGGGAGTTCTGGTGAAGATCCTGAGGCAAGTAGCCCATCTATGTCGCTCTGAAACTCGAATCTAACTCCGTCCCCCTCCGGATCCGTGGTATTGAAGCCTGTAAGCGCCACCCAATCTGAAGAGCTATCTCCTGTTCGAGAGATTTCCATGACTGGAATAGGGATTTCATTGTACAGCTCGACATTGAATGTCCATGCTTCTGCAGGATTAACACCGTCCCATGCATTTACTGAGACGGTGAAAGAGGTGTCATCCGAATTCGTGAACGACCTGACTATCTGCAGTGGACATTGGGGGTTATCCGGGTCTAAATCTGGGTCTGACTCGTAGGAGGCTGAGGCCCAGCACCAAAGCTGATCCTCCTCTGGGTCGAAAGTCCCAGTAAGATCTATGGTGACATTCGCGGTTTCTCCCAAATACAGTGTCCCCCAAGAGGAAATTTGGGGAAAGGTCCCGACCTTCAGAACGGGTGGTAGGTTGATCAGCTCAATTGTGCGAGTCTCGTTGACACAGTGCCCTTCTGAATCGCATACTTCCAATGTTACCGACTGACTACCATCCGTCAGGCATGGTTCCGTTTGGTTCTGGTTTGCAATGAACAGAGATGCGTTGCTGGATGTGATAGAGCAAGATTCTGAGAAATCCCCGTCTATGCTGCTATCCCAACTGTAGGTCAGCTCATCGAAGTCCAGATCCCAACTCTGTCTGGCATCGAAAACTATCTCGCTTCCACTGGAGTACTCAGACTCGTCATATGGAGAGTCCCAGATGATGAATGGAGGCTGGTTGCTCAGATCGATTTGACAGAAGACTGTCGAGTCGCCATCCAATTGCTTCGGGTGTGAGGAATTTTGCACACCGTCGTATGTACAACCGACATAAGCTGAGTTAACACCGGACCAGCCTTGGATGGGAGTCCAACGCTTGCCAATAAACGGACCATATGTGAATCTACCCTCGTACGGCTGAGTCGCATTGACATCGCTCTCGAATTGATCGAAGGAGATGTTTACAGAGGCCATGGGGATATTGAGTAGATTCTGATTGATTGTGTGAACATCGATATTCCACATGATATCCAGTATTACATCGTCCTCGGTGCTCTCCGGGGTGATAATCGGGTCTGAGGAAATCCAACGCAGATGGGAGCTTTTGTTCAAGGAGAATGAGCTTTCTTCTCCAGAGCGAGTTTCTAGCGATGAGTCGGTGAAGTTGACAGTGCTGATATCGATCCAAGGAAGGTTATCGCAGAACATGGAGACGTCTGTTACGCTCAACTCGGAGTGTGAGTGAAGGTCGAGACAATGGGATGGGCTGTCCCAGATGACGCTTTCAGAGATTGATGACGGATTGGAGCCTCGAGCCTTCCAGTACATCCCCCCTCCGTCACCGCTCAGGTCAAGTCCACTGATCTGAGCATCCACTCCCTCCAGCCAGACGGAGTAGTTGGAGGAGGGGGAATTGATCGCTATGTCGTCCAAGATGACAATGCCTGGGAATAGGTTTCCAGTGTTATCGATATCCAAGGATGGTTCTGAGAGTGCACCTTCTATGGTAGTGGATATCAGCTGTAAATCGATGCTGTCCCTTACCACAACTCCTCGCTGATCCCCGTCTGAAGAGCACGAGTAGCAAGTCACATTCTTCCCACCGCTCATAACATAGTTCGACTCTCGGAAGTAGAGTCCGGCTGATTCTGGCGATCCTATTCCGTTCCCGGACGTGTGTACGAAGGACAACTCGACGTTGCTTGAATCTGATACAGACACTCCGCTACCGGAATTTTCCTCGCTGAGCAGATACTCTACCCGAGGATGGAATTCGTTGAAAGAAACTCCGTTGGCGCCATTTCCACTGACCGTCCAGTTACTACCAATGACGCCTCCCTTAACCATCACGATACCGGCTCCTGTGGAGTTCTGAACAACCAGATCAGATACCTCTGCCGGGCCCTTGCTGGTCCAGCTGGCACTTCTGAACAGCAATCCTGCTCCCTCATGAGGCTTGGAAGGGGATTCAGGGCCGTTATTCCGTATCGTTACATTTGACAATGATGTCGATGAGTCAGTGGTGTAAGCCCGGATTCCGACGATCGCGTTTTCCTCGATCACGGCATCTTCGATTCTTGCTCCGGATGTGTTTATGTCGAAAGCGGCCCCAATTCCGAGTCCAGGTGTCTTCGCGTTCGGACCGCCGGTCCCCCTGATCTCCAGTCCAGAGAAGATGGCATTTGTCTGGAGGTTCGAGTAGTTGGTGTGATCGTAGCGCTCGACGAGGACGCCCCTGTACTGGGAATCCTCCACTTTCGTATTCAGGAAAGTCGGTCTAGTCGTGGTGTCGGAGATATGCCTGACAATAATCCCATTATCCGAATTGGTGATGTTAGAATCTGTGAAGAGGGGGATTGAGTCCTCGATCCAAATACCGGCTGCAGCAGACATGGTAGCTCCGGAGACGTTGTAGACGGAGATTCCGCTCCAGATTCCCCCGGAGTTGTACCAGAGATTGACCCCTCTGGTAACCATATTCCCGATGCTAGCTCCCTGAACCACAGGTGCTGACGATGCCCCAGATGAGATTCCTATGCCGTACCTCCACGTTGATGAGATCCCGTGAATATCCTGCCCACCTCCATCAATCACGACGTTTCGGATGGTTGGAGACGCACCGTCAAAAAGATCGATTGCTACTCTATCCGTGTTGAAAATTTGTAGGTTGCTTATCAATGGGTTACTGCCGTAGACTGTAATCCCGTACTCCCCACCCGTAACTGTGAGGTTATCGATGGTCGAACCCAGATTGTTCGAGCTTGAGTTGAAAGTTAAGCCTCTGTGATCTCCTGAAATGGACTCGATGGTCACAGGCGAGGATGCTGTGCCCTCGATAGAAACCCTACCGTCAACCCCTAGGCGCTCCCCATCCCCAAGAAGGACTGATGTCCCGGCCTGTATGACTAGAACCTGATTGGATTGTACCAGATATCCATCAGGCAGTGATATCGTCCCGCTCCAAACGGTCGTTGACCGGGTGAGGCCCGCTGATGTCACAGACAAAATCGGCGCGAGAAGCAGCATCAGGACCAGCGAGATTGCCAAGCGCATGACCAATGCCATTCGCAATCAGGGTTAATGACTTGCGTCATTTGACCCTCGGCTGGTATGGCACAGTAGGAGTCATAAGCGTCCAGATGGGCGGAGGAATTGAATGGCACTGGCCTGGATATTGATATCCTGCTCTCCCGGTCGCGAGAGGGACGTTTATCTCCAACTTCTGGAAATGGAGTCAGTGACCGAGGTTTCGGTGGTTTACGGCGAATTGGACCTGGTTGCGAGGATAGACTTCGATAGCGAGAAGGAGATGTCGCGGACCCTGATTGAGGACATGAGGCACGTAGAAGGGGTCAGGAAGACGGAGACGTTGATCGCGGTGGAGGTGTAGAGTTGGCGGTAGGATTCGTTCTGATTACGACCGAGCCCGGGCAAGAGGTCAGGGTGAGGGAGCTGGTGTCACAGGTGGATTGCGTAAAGGGAATCTGGGTGGTGTTCGGTAACTTCGACTGCTTCGTGAAGGTAGAGGCCGACGAGGAGTCCGAGCTCACGGAGGCCATCGTCCAGGGAATCAGGTCCGTTCCGGGCATCGTTGACACTAGGACCCTCATCGGAGCCGAGATCTAGAGCTCCCGGCTTAGCCTTGCTGTGAGCTCCCTGGCCGCGTTTATGCTACCGGAAGAACGCATTCTTACTATGGCCTCATTCCAGCTTGAGAGTCTCTCGTCCCTGTTGACTACCCCTCTCCAGTACCACCAGTGGGCCAAAGCACGACGGTGGTGGGCCATGGACTCGTTCAATGCGCTATGGTCGAATTCCGAGTGGGCTTCTAGTAGCCAATCAGGTGGCTCTTTGCTTGCCTCGAGACACATATGGATAGTGCGGAGTCTGTCGAATTGGTCATTTGTGGATTCTATGTGGAATCTGGCATCCTCCAGTGCCTCGTACAGGAAAGCCTCGCCTTCTGTTCCCACCGACAGCCTGGACATCAGATTCAGAGATGGCACCCTTGGGTCATTTGTTCCGATCTTGGCCTCGATCGAGTCTCTGGTCCTGGAGGCCTCTTCCATGTTGCCAGTGTCTAGGGACAGGGAGTACCGCAGCATGTCAAGAGCCAGAGAAGCGAGCTCCCTGTCCTCGGATGCAAGCTCCGAGATACTTATGGAGTCGGCTTCGGATAAGAGAGTCTCGAAAGGTATCTTGCTCTCGGTTCCCGGAACCCTATCGTCGTACTTCCTGACCAGTGATGATATCTCGGCCCTTACCCTATCTTCCGAGTCTAGTCTTGAGATTGCAGAGGCCTCTAACTCGTCTGCCTTCTCCCAATCTCCTTCAGCTCTGGCGAGCCTGGATGATGCCATATCCTTCCTAGGACCATCACTCAGAGATTCGATGTATCCAGACGCGACCTTGGTCTCGCCCCTCTCCAGTGCGATGTCTGCTGCGAGTTCAAAGAGTCCCTCCTCTGGATTGGATTCGATTGCGTGATCCAGAACTACTGCTGCAGCAGACGAATCCCTCTCCATTATCTCAGCTACGGTATCCTTGATCCAATCTGTCTCAATCTCAGAACCAGATTCCAGCCTGTGATGAGCTTCCATCCTTCTAGCTCTTGGGCCCTTTCGACCTGCCCACATTTCCGCTAGCTTTGTGTGAAGGATGGCTCCTTCCTGCCCTTCCAGTGTGGCTCTCCTGACATTCCTCACGAGGTGATGCGGCTCGACGAGATGACCCGCCCATCTCAGTATGGCGGAGTCATCCAACTCTCCGGCCCCCTCGGGCTCCAGCATCTCTTCCACTTCTATGGGCAATGGAGAAAGCGAGAGCTCGTCCAATGAAGAGGAGCCCGTCCGGGTAAGTCTCCTGAGAACCTGGGACTCGACGTACTCCTGGACGGCTCCTGACCCTGGTAAGTCGTCATCGGGTGACCAGAGCTTGATTCCAAGGGGGTGTCCATCCATTGCTAAGCAGATCTCCATCGCCTCCTCCTCGCCCATTTCCTCTGGGAGCAGGGCCCTGGCCATCGATGGTTCCAGGCCCTCCAACCTGATCGACTCGAAGCCGAACATCCCCGTGAAAGGGTTCGGTGCCCTGGTCACGACTAGCACTGCAGCTGAGGTCTCAGAGCATGCTTCGAGCGTCTCCTGGATGGAGTTCGAGTGCCTGCTGCTTGATTGCTGGGCCTCATCCAGAACCAAGAGGGTCTTGTTCGAGTCTGCTCTGGCGGAAATTGCTTCCTTTGAGGATGGGGTCCTTCCGCCGAACCACATTCCTGCTATCGAGGAGGGGTCTGAGTCAGTTTGGCAGGTTGCCCACCTCACTAGCCATCCCTCTTCCATTAGAGAGTACGCCAAGGAAGCGGCTAGGGTAGTCTTCCCAATCCCTGGAAGTCCCTCCAGAAGAATGCTGGAACCATCGGAGAGGCTGGAGGATATTGCGCCGATTACACCCTCCCTTCCATGGAGGAGAATCTGCTCAGGGATTGGTCCTACGGACCTTCCCCTGCGCTTGTTTTCAAGAGGGGTTCTGTTGGCTGCTTCCTCCCTTCCTGTGTCAGTAGCGTGGTACACCTTCCTCCTACGAGGGGCGCCGATTACGTGAGCGGTCCTGGAAATCACCAATCCCTCCTCCTCAAGCGAGTTCAGTGGAGGATGCAGCGCCGATCGCACCACACCCAGATGTTCGGCAAGACCGGCCAGAGATATCTCCCTGGGCACGTCCCATGACTCCTCGAGGTCCCTTCCGAAGCCCGAGAGGAAGGTCAAAATCTCGAGTTGGCGCTGGTTGGTCACGCTGTCCCGTCCTGCAAAGTGTAAATCAAACCCAGCGGCCGTCGCTTCATCTGAAAATGGCCGTAGACCAAGGAAAGTTGGACCTCCCGAAGGAGCCTGGGGTGTACCTCTTCAAGAGGGCGGATGACAGAGTCCTGTACGTAGGGAAGGCTACAGACCTTAGATCTAGGGTAAGGTCCTACTTCGCGAAGAATCCCGATAGGGAGATGATCCCTCGTCTACTGCAGGAGTCTGATAAGATAGACTTCATCGTGACTCAGAAGCCGACGGAGGCCCTGGTCCTCGAGAGGGAGTTGATCAGGTCGAACCAGCCAAGGTACAACTCGTTGCTGAAGGACGGTAAGTCTTTCCCATTCATCGCACTTACCGGGCATGAAAAGCCCCGGATAATGTTCACGAGGAACCCCCCCAAGGGCTCGAAGTTCTGGGGGCCCTTCCCCGACGCAGGGTCGGCCCGCCTGGTGGTCAAGTTGCTGAGGAGGCACTTCGGGATCAGGGACAAGACCGACAAGCCCCCATTCGGATTCATCGAGTCCGAGGGCGACGACTACCAAGAAAGGGTGAGGGCGGCTGGAAGCGTTCTGGACGGAGACGCAAGCATCCTGATAGAGAGGCTGCAATCGGACATGGACCAGGCATCGGAAAGGCTCGACTACGAGAGGGCTGCGAGGATCAGGGACATGATCGGTTCTGTCCAGAGCGCAAAGTCCGAGAACATCGTCTCGAGCCGGTTCTACCAGGACAGCGATGCGGTGGGTTTCGCGACGAGCGGTGACAGCGGGTGCCTGGTCATCCTGCACGCAAAGAAGGGGATGATCAGGGGGCAGACCGAGTACCAGCTGATACACAGGGGTGACGTGTCCGACTCGGTGTCCCTCGTCCTTTCGGAGCACTACTCCAACAGGCGACCACCGAAGAGCCTCCTGGTCCCGTCCCCATTGGGCGACTCGATGGGGGATTGGCTATCACAGAGGAGGGGAGGAGCAGTCGAGGTCAGGGTGCCCATGCGTGGGGAGCTGGCCAAGCTCAGGACCATGGCGGACAGGAACGCGGAGATCCACCTGATCAGGGGCACGCGCTCCAGGAGCCTGGAGAAGGCGGCCGCGGACGATGCAGCCCGCCTTCTGGGCCTCGACACCCTCGATCACATCGTGTGCTTCGACATGTCCCAGACACTTGGCAAGGAGAGGGTCGGGGCGTCGGTAGTCCTGCGCAAGGGCAGGCCATCGAAGGAGGATTACAGGACCTACAGAGTCAGGTCCGACGCCCAGGACGACCTGAGGATGATGTCGGAGGCAGTGTCCAGATGGGCCAAGAGGCAGGAGGAGTGGCCTGACCTGCTACTCCTCGACGGGGGCGAGACACACCTATCGGCCATAGAGAGCACGCTGGACGGGATGGGCCTGCTTGGACTGTTCCCGATAGCAGCGCTCGCAAAGAGGGAGGAGTCCCTCCACATGAGGGGGAGGGAGACGATCCTGCTGGACAGGAAGGGCAGGGCACTGGTCCACGCCCGCGACGAGGCCCACAGATTCTCAAACGCATTCCACAAGAAGCGGAGAGGGAAGGGGGCGCTGGCGGACCCACTCGAGGAGGTGGATGGCCTCGGAGCGAAGAAGATACAGGCCCTGCTGAGGCACTTCGGCGGGAGGAAGGGGATCGAGCACGCGAGCGTGAAGGATCTCCGGGACGTCCCGGGAATCGGCAAGGAGATGGCCGAGAGGATCAGGGCTCACATACAGAGGAGATAGCATGGGAGAAGAGGACCCCCATGCCCGCCTGGAGAGAGCGGTCAGGGCATGGGCGTCCGGAGACCCGCCCGGAGACCTACCCAGGAGATGGGAGCGTTTCTCCGACGTGGCGATAATCCCGCAGGGCTCGTTCAAGGGACCCGATTGGGAATCCGATGGCGTTCTCTGGGAGGCCGTGGCAGAAGCCCTCGGGGCCAAACGTCTCGCACGTATGGGCGAGGTCAGCGGGGATACAAGGGAGAGCGGGGTCGAAATGCTGCTCGGCGACGACGACTGGGTCGTGAGGCGCGAGAGCGGGGTCGACTACGGGTACCGGATGACTCGCTGCATGTTCTCCTCCGGTAACGTGAACGAGAGGAGGCGCATGGGGGAGGTCACCAAGGAGGACGAGGTCCTGGTGGACCTCTATGCCGGGATCGGCTACTACACCCTTCCCGCCCTGGTTCACGGCGGGGCCTCCTTGGTGCACGCTTGCGATTGGAACCCCGAAGCGATCGAGGCACTCAGGTGGGGCCTGGAGTCGAATGGGGTGGACCGTAGGTGCGTTGTGCACGAGGGCGACAGCAGACAGACTAGCCAGTCTCTGGAGGGAGTGGCGGATAGGGTCTTCCTAGGTCTCCTACCGAGCTCGGAAGACGGCTTGGAGGCTGCTCTCAGGGTCCTGAAGCCGGATGGCGGGACCCTGCACGTCCACGGGCTAGCCCCGTCTTCCGATCATGCCTCCTGGGCAGAGGAGGTAGTAGCGTCCGCATCCGCCATCAGACCGGAGTCGTACAAGCGATCGGAATTGGTCAGGGTGAAGTCGTACGCTCCCCACTGGGACCACGTGGTCCTGGACCTATCGCTAGCGTAGCCTCAAACGCGGCCACTCCAGCGGCAATCCATGGGAGACTGGCTTCTGGAGGCTGCGACCGCCTACAACAGGGACTCTTACGAGCAGAGAGACAGGTACGCCTCACACCTGCTGATTCCCCTGGAGACGATGCGGACGGTGATCCGGTGGAGCATGGAGTCGATACCGGACGAGGTCCTGATAGGGTTCGACCCTAACCCCGAGCGCTCCAACCCCGAAGCGGTCGAGGAGGTCTTCGGACCCACCCAGTCCAGCTTCTCTGGTTCCGGGTTCCTGCTGGGCGAGCCGCACATAGTGAACGTCGGCGACTCGTACAGCGTCCACCACGTACCGGAGGAGTGGACGGACGGGGTGTTCTCGGAGGAGAGGGGGGCGAGGGGGTCCAGGTTCGCAAGCTTCCTGCACAGCCACCCCAACGCATACGCCCATCCCAGCCAGGCGGATGCGGAGGCCGCTGACTGGACCGAGGGCGTGGAGATGATCCTCGGTGTGCGATTCAGCCCCGCGCCCCTGGGACTGGAGTGGTACGACCAGGAGGACGGTCACAGGAGGGACCTGAAACCGGAGAAGGACGAGGAGATGCCGGTCCTTGCCAGGGTCGCCGGGAGGAAGGTGCATGGCTTCGAGCTGATCGGCTACCTCAGGAACGGCGAGGGAGTGAACCTGCTGATCACCTCGCCCGAGGGATTCCCGATAGGGCTGGACCTTTGATTGGACGCTACTCGATGTCGAGGTAGTTGTCGACGTAGAACCTCAGCTCGTCCAGGCTCCCCCTGGCGTCTGCGAGGGCCGTGTGGTCGCTCCTCTTGTAGAAGCGAGGACCATCCGGGGCGACTCTCCTGAGCAGCTCCTTGAAGGAGCTGATATCGATGATCCTGAATGTGCAGTAGTCCGAGACCATCGGCATCTCCCTCCTGATGAATCGCATGTCGTGATGAACGCTGTTGCCGGCGATGATCGCACCCTTGGTCATGTGCTCCTTGAGCAGGGCCATCACCGATTCCTCGGCTTCCGCTATTGACACTCCCTCCTCCCTGATTCTCCTGATTAGGCCAGATTCGCCGTGGGTCCTGGTGTTCCAGTCGTCCATCGTGTCAAGCACCCCGGGGTCATCGGGCATCACCGCCAGGCACATCTCGGCTCCCTCGACTGGGGTCAGGTCGGCCTCGACGACGAAGCAGGCGACCTCGATTATCCTCTCCTTGTCTGGGTCGAGCCCGGACATCTCAAGGTCGAGCATGCAAATGCGCGATTGCTTCACAGGTCCTCCGTCGGAAACCCCCACTTATTCATGTTGGCCTGGGGGTGACAGTGATAGCACCGGTGCCCTGCGGTGCCCGTGACCAGCCCGGGATACGTGGAGCTCCTACGGTCGAACAGGACCTTCGGTCGTCTGTGGGGGTCGAACATGATTCTCTACATCGGGGACTGGTTCACCGTTCTCGCCATGTTCATACTGGCTGGCGAGGCCTCGGACAACTCGCCGTTGGCGATAGCCGGCGTGCTTGCTGTTCGCAGCTTCACGTTCGCCCCGCTGGAGCCGATCACCGGGATGCTGGCCGATAGGTTCCCCAGGAAGACGCTGATGGTTCTGGCCAACATCTTCTCTTTTGTGATGCTGACCTCCTTCATACTGCTCGGTCTCCTGGACAGCCTGTTCTCCGTGTACGTGCTGGCCATGCTGCTGGTGCTGGGGCGCGCAACCTACGACCCGGCTCAGACCGCGTACCTCCCGAGGGTCTGCGACGAGGACGAGCTGCTGACGGCGAACGCCCTGATATCGGGTGGCTGGTCTGCATCGATGGGTATCGGCGCGGGGATCGCCGGGTTCGTGATCTCGCAGTACGGCGTCGAGACCGGCCTGATGATCGACTCGGTCACATTCCTGGTGGCTGCGGTGGTGATCTCGACCCTCCCTCACGGCGGGCCTGACCCGGACGAGCAGAGGGGAGGCGGTGCTGTTGAGATGTTCAGGGACATATTCGCAGGCTGGGGATTCATCCTGAGGAGGCCGGAGATAAGCAGGATAGTGCTGGCCAAGGGGATGTGGGCCACTGGAGGCGGGGCGCAGATATTCCTCCTGATCATCATCGGTATGGAGGCGGACTTCGGAGACATATCGACAGGCGCTGCTGGGATCGGGGTTCTGTACATGGCCCGCGGGTTCGGCAGCGGGTTTGGACCGATAGTGACCAGGCCGCTGATGACCGTCACCAGGTACATGCCCTACATCATCGGCCTCTCCCTTGGCGGGGCCGGCCTCCTCTACGTTGGCGTGTCACAGGCCGAGTGGGGCATGTGGACCCTAGTCCTTGTCTTTTTCAGCCACGGCTGCAGCGGGATATCCTGGGTGTTCAGCACGACCCTGCTCCAGCGCAGGACGGACAATGACTGGATGGGGAGGGTAGCGGGTACAGACAACCTGATCATTGTCCTGACCATGGGCGTGTCCACCATAGCGGCTGGCTACATACTCGAGGAGGAGCTGGTGACGCTGAGGGAGATCCTCCTTGTGACAGGTCTGGTGCAGTTGGCAGTGGGGACGCTCTGGCTAATGCTGGCCTCTCCTAGGGAGAGGGCATTCATCTCCGCTAGAGCAGCTTAGGAAGCCCAAGGAGAACCACCAGGGGGAATGCCGCGAACAGAGTGCCGATCACCATCGAGCGCTTGGATGCCTGGACCCTCTGCTGTACCCTCCTCTGGATCTCCGAGTCCATCTTGTCCACGGCCTCCCCAGCAGGGATCCTCACCTCGTCCAGTGCCATGTCGAGTATGTCAGCACCAGCCTCCAGCACCGATGTGGCCAATCCAAGGGGGGAGAAGAGAGACCTCTCCTGCTGGGAATCGCCATCGCTCTTCCAGGGCCTGGGTATCGTGATCCCTCTCAAGGACTTGAGGAAGTCCCGACCGGTGACTGCGGTGTCGACCGCCTGCCTGGCCTTGTTGATGTCGAACTGGGCGAGCCTTAGGACGTCCCTCCTCGTCCTCGTCACCCTCGTGAAGTCGTACCCTATCCAGAGGAGTCCCGCCATAGCTAGCAGAGTGAGTCCAAGGAATGGGATCTCCCAGCTATCCCAGCCTATCGGGCCCATGAATACCCGAGCGGATATGGCAATCACCGCAGGGAGGAAGATGGCCAGCATCTCGTTGATGACGATAAGCCAGAACCTCTCGACGTTCAGCCTCTTGATCCGATCCAAGGCCCATCTGGCGTGCTTCCCCCTGTCCTCCTTAGGCATCAGCTTGTTCGAGAGGTCGACCAAAGGGGGAGCTACGAAGATCAACCTCATCAAGAACGGGAGCACGATGATGATCGTGTAGGCCTCGAAAGGGCTGACTGGGGGGACGGATGGCAAGAGGGTCTCCGACATGGGGCTGTTGGGAGGTCGGTGAGCAATCAACCTCACTACGTCCACCACTGGAAAAAGCACTAGATCTGATATAGAACTTCATATGGGGGTGCAATCTTGTAATTGTTCTATTGAACAAAGGCTAGTCTATGATCCTCAGTTCGAGGTCAAATTCCGATCCATCATGGAAATCGCAGGGCTCGGCTCCAGGAAGGAAAGCCGTCGCCCTTCCCGTCAGTCTGCCCCTCGATCCGTCCCAATGGACGTACGAACCCTCCCACATCCCGAGCACAGGGGTGTCCTGGTGCCTATGGAACTCTGCTATCCTCTGAGCCCTCGACTCGCCGTAGTGATTCGTAACCTCATCCCCATCCATGAACAGAACCTTACCAGGGTGATAATGGGGGTTGATCTGGAATGGAACGATGCCGAAGGACTCGAAGGAAGGGGGCAGGACGATTGGCATGTCGTTGGTGGTCATCATGGTGGGGCATGCCACGTTGGACCCCGCACTCACTCCCAGGTAAGGGACCCCTCCCAAACAACATTCCCTGATCGGTCCAATCAGGCCTCTTTCGTGGAGGTCCCTAATGAGAAGGAACGAGTTGCCCCCTCCCACGTATATCCCCTCCGCGTCACGGACGGCAGACAGCTGGTCTTCGAACGTGTGTATCCCCACTAGGCTCGGCCCTTCCGAACCCATAAAATCCTGCATTCTGGAAGTATAGACATCATGGTCGTCCGATGCATACGGAACGAAGAGGACGTTCTCGCAGTCAGAGAAGTGGTTACCGACGAGGGTCCTGTATGTTTCCCTCCTATCCTCGGTGGAGATCCCTCCGCTGCCTAGCATCACACTGACCGCAGGATCCGTCATGCCGTACCCTGGGGCTTTGGAGTATTGAATTCTTCACAGGGACTCGTCGAGCCTTTGGGCGACGGTCCTGATCCTCCTCAGAGTCCGCTCCGCCCTTCGCATCACCCTAGTCGAGAGGAAGCCTCCGTCAGCTCCTGCTATGCGATACCCGTAAGCGAGCCTCCCTCCCAAGGTGTTCAGTAGGATCCGCTGGCCTTCCAGAGGGACTGAGGATAGCGCCACCCTGACTCCGTCTATGTCGAGAGTTCCATCCCTGGCTCCTTCGATTATGGGCTTGGAGACGCCCTCTTCGAGCCTTCCCATACCGCCCCTGGTCATCAACCACTCCTCCCCCCTTGCATCGAACTGCCTCACGATGCCAGCGAATGCATCCTGGGGAATTCTGTCCACCATCGGAGCCCTCTCCACGATTGCAGCCGCCCTCATCCTGTCGACCACAGTGCTGACCTTCCCACGACTCTCGGACAACCTCTCAGAAAGGGCCAGGAGGGTGATCGGCTGGTGGCTCGAGCAGAACTGGTACAGTATTTCGCGAGCCAGTTCGCTACCGGGCCTCTGGCTTTCCCCTGCCAGGCCAAGGTCGCTTACCAGGGCTGAGTCCCGTCCGTCTCTCTCCACTGGCCCGGGCTCGGATATCCTGATCGAGAATGGCGTCTCCTCTTCCTCGGCCTCAATCGCCATCCTGGTCTCTGAGGATTCCACCATCCCTCCTAGCTCAGAGGCCCTGAGGCTAAGGACTGCGACAGCCTGGGCCTCGACCAGCGAGATCGCCGCTGCCATGGAACCCCCTCTCAGGACGTGCCTGTGCCACTTGCCGTCAACCTGCGCAGCCACTAGGCCGCACTCCCTTAGCTTGACCATCTGGTGGTGGATCCCAGTATTGGAGAGTCCTGTCTGATCCCCTAGCTCCTTTGAGTCCCATCCCCTGAGCGGCTCTGTCAGGAACGCCTCCCTCATTATCCGATGGAGTGCCCCAGACTCGTCGCCACCGGACCTCCTGACCAGTCCCATGGAATCCAGGAGCCAGTCCAACAGTACCCCCGTGTCCCTGCTGCCGGTGGGCATCGGTAGCTCGACTAACCTCAGAGAGAACACGGAGTCAGCGCGGATTCCGAGGCTCAAGAGCCTTGGCTATGTAGAAGCGGGCTATCAGGCGTATTCCTGACGGATCTCGAGCCACGGGTAGTCTACGTTGGACATTCCTAGTGAGTCCAGGTGCGGTGCGAGCGAGAGGCTCCCCTGGTTGACGATACCTCGCCTCCTGAGTATCCCGATGGCGCTGTTCACAGTTGTCCTCGACTTCCCGAGGTCCCGTGCCAGCTGTGCCTGTGAAGGAGGGTTTGGGGAGTCTGACAGCCTAGTTACGATCTTTCTCTGGACTCCGGACAGGCCAACTGGCAGCATCGCAGCCGCGGTGGCCTGGTCCGTCACACCAGTGCCCTCTAGGATCTCGACCTGGGCAGGAGCGCCAGCGTAGTAGCATGTCCTCCCGTTGACTGGAACGACGGTCACCGACCTCTCACTAATCAGCACTCTGAGGTGGTGCCTCAGAGTCCCGTTCGCTGCGTCCAATTGCCTCTGGAGCTCCCGGAAGTGTATGCCTGGCGATCTTTCCAGGGTGCGTAGGATGCTTCCCCTAAGGGGATGCTCCCATGCATGCTCCCTAGGTGCGGAGAGCGTCCCCCGGGCTAGCGGAACGAATGGAATCAGGGCCGCGAGACCAGTGGTCCCGGCCACAAAAGCTGTCAGTGAGTCGGTAATCCATGGGTAGGATTCGCGGAGTTGCCTCACTATAGCCATGGCCGTAGTCCATAAATGCAGGCTTTAACCTTGCAGGGTCCTTTGAGTCATGGATTCTCGTTCAGACGCTGTGCCTGGTCACGCGTCCCCTGTGTATCTTCATGTAGGCGACCAGGGGGCCTAGGAGGCGCCCGGCGTCCTTTCCGTGTTCTGTAAGCCTGTAGGTCACCTTCACCGGGCTAGTCGTCTCCACGACTCTGTCTACGAGCCCCGTCTCGACACACTTCGTCAGCTTATCCGACAGCGTTCTTGATGAGATTCCTCGGAGCAGCTTCCTGAGCTCGTTGAACCTGCGAGCCCCTGCGACATAAAGGCAGCAGAGAATCTCGGTGGTCCATCTGGAGCTGAAGATGTCGAAGCTCTCCACGGCAGCGTCCACCTCCCACTCTATGTCTGGCTCACCGTCGTAGTAAGACTCGAAGATAGACCTTATCTGTTTTCCGTCATCCATCACCGCTGAAATCGCTTCTTTCACTTTCTTGTAGTCTTCGTCTGAGATCGACATCGGCTTCTTCGACATGGTGTTATCAAGTAGTCAGAATGGTATCTAGTGTATAAACCACACCGTAATGTAATCGAGGATACTTGAGCATTAATATGAGTCAGTCTGCTGGTTTTGATCAGTAGGTGTAAAAAAAGCACTAACTTTAAAGAGGAAAGCATAGATGGACAAATGGTTGGAACAATGGATAAACGAAGTGATGAATGCCTGGGAAGAAAAGGAGGACCTCTAAATGAGCCTATTCGAGATAGTGGTGAGAGCCATGGCAGACTGCCGGGCGCCCCCTTGGTCGGAGTATCCGCGAAGGAAGTGAGCGCATGGTGATGTCTGGTCTGCAGGGCGTGTCCGCATGCCCTAGTTGCGGATCACCCTGCTTGGTGTACCGGGAGTACCTTACTCCTGAGCTTAGGACCACTTCATGCATGACTTGCGGGGTGGTATCACTAACTGTGAGCTAGGAACCAACATACTCAGGCCGACGACCCTCGACTAGAGCGGTGAGGCCCTCGCACGCATCTTGGGTAGCGAAGATCTCGTCTAGTGCATCCAGCTCCAGCTGGAGTCCTGCCGCGAGGTCGGTGGAGAGCGCCTTGTCCAGCAGATCGCTGGCAAGCCTAACTGCCACGGGGGCTGCCCTGGAAATCGACTTGAGCTGCCTTTGGACGTTCTTGTCCTCGGGATCGAAGCCCTCAGGGACCTCACCGGAGAGGATAGCGCCCATGTTAGTATCGGAGTAGAACACCTGGGACATTCTTGATACAGGGTGGCTCGGGTCTGAGGGCCTGCCCGGGTACTTGTCATCTGGCTTGCCGGAGGAAGCTACCATGCTGACGGTATCGGAAACCTCTGAGGGATCGACCAGATGGGTGATGAAGCCCAGAGCCCTTGCTGTGGGCGCATCAATGAAGTTGCCAGCAAGGACAGCGAAGCGGGCTGCCTCTATCCCGCAGACTCGTGTGGCACGCTGAGTGCCTCCGAGACCTGGGTAGATCCCTATCGAGGTCTCCGGGAACCTGAGCATGGTCTTCTCAGTACCCACCCTGTAGTCGCAGGATAGCGCAAGCTCCAGACCCCCGCCCAACGCGAGACCCGTGGTTAGAGCAATCGTGGTGTGCGGGGAGTTCTCGATCATGTTCAGGACCTTGTGTCCGTCCTTGGTGAACTCCTCGATCCTGTTGAAGGAGTCCTCGGCAATCATGTCGACGAAGAACTTCACGTCGGCACCAGCGACGAATGCCTTCCCCGCTCCCTCGAATACGATTGTGTTGACGTCAGATCTCGAATTGAGGTCCTCCATAACCCTTCCCAACTGGCCTACCACTGTGACGTTGAGCGCGTTCATCGCCTCCGGCCTGTTGATCAGGACCGTGGCGATACCGGCTTCGTCAACATCGACGTCGACGTAGCTGAAGTCGAAAGGTTCAGATCGTCCTGAGAACCATCTTGGTAATTCCAGTCCTGCCATGTTTGAGTATTCTGTAGCCATCCTGGATGCCTCGGCGACTCCGATACTGTTGGCGAGCTCGAAGGGACCCATGGTCCATCGCAACCCGACCTTTGCTCCCCTGTCGACGTCCTCCATGCTGCATATCCCTTCTTCTACTATCTGGGAGCAGACCGCGAAGGCTTGACCCATCAGTCTCTCCTTAATTTTCCTGGCTGCGCCCTCGGAGCATTCCGTGTCCTCGTCTATCTCCCACATCTCGCCCTTCTCCACCAGTAAGCGCATGTTTTCGGCACCGGCGAATCGTGGTACAGAGAGTTGTTCAGATAGGTAGTCGCTGCTGTGTAGCGCGATCGTGGGTCCGGTTAGGTTCATCAGTCCGAATGGACCGAGCCCGATTCTGAACTCCCTGCAAGCCACTGCGTCTATCTGCGCGGCCGTGGCGACTCCCTCCTCGAGGAGCCTGCAGGCCTCGTTGATCCAAGGCACGAAGAATCGGTTCACCACGAATCCCGGCCTATCCTTGCAGACTATGATGACCTTGCCCATTGTCTTACAGTACTGCTCGACGGCGTCCATCGTCTCCTGAGAGGTGGTCTCGGCGGGGATGATTTCCACGAGACGGTTCTTGGCTGGATGGTAGAACCAGTGCATTCCCACGAACTTGTCCTTTCTGCCTACCTGTTGCGCTAGGTCGTTGACAGATAGCGAGGACGTGTTTGTAGCGAGTATGGTCTTTTCTCCGCAATTCTTGTCCAAAGTGGAGAATATTTCCTGCTTGAGAGCAAAATCCTCGAAGACAGCCTCTATCACCAAGTCGGTGTCTGGCGAGACGTTCTCGTTCCCCACAACGCCGGTTATCCTCCGCTTGATTTCCTCCGCCTTGTCGGGACTGAAGATCCGTCTCTCGAGCGCCTCTCCTAGGAAATTCTCTATGATTCCATGGCCCTTGTCAACCCACTGTTGCTCCCTATCGACCATCTGTACCAGGAAGCCCTCAGTGGCGCTCTTCTGGGCTATCCCGGAGCCCATATTGCCAGCCCCGATTATTGCTATCGATTCAATCATGACCCACCGGAAGAAATCTCAGACATAACTGCAACGGAGGGGCTGTTAAGAATCAGTGAGCAATTCGTATATCCTTCGTGCGTGTGCCTGTGGGGAGAGGTCTAGTTCGGATATCCTCTGCCTACCAGCCTCTGCCCATCTCCTCCTGGTCTTCTCCTCCGAAGCCTCGATCAGAGCTTTGTGCCAGGATTGTAGGTCCTCCCTTGGAAGGAGCCGGCCATTGACGCCATCGATGATTGTGTCACGGAAGCCGCCCTCGTCGACAAAGAGCGCTGGCGTTCCGACCGCGAAGGATTCGATTGGCGTTAGTCCGAAGGATTCGTTGTGAGCCATGCTCACTACCGCTCTAGCCCCTCTCATCAGGCTCACTAGATCGGAGGATTCCAGTCTGGGAGCTATCCAGATCTCGACTCCTGATGTAGAGGCGTGCGATTTTATCATCTCGATTGATTCATCATCCCCACCGCCAACATGAGCCAGGCCGATACCGGTTCCTGACAACATAGAGACAGTCTCCCATGTCCCCTTGGCATATGATGCACGCCCAATTGATACCACGTACTCGCCTTCTTCCGGATAGGGATTCTCAGGGTCAGAGGAAGGGTCTGATGGGAATTCTTCAGTGTCAACGCAAGGCCACAGGACCCCCGCTTCTATCCCATATACCTCCTTCGCCCTTTTTGCGGAGAAGGAGGAGTTTCCGCTGACCAATGATTCCCCTCTTGACATTAGGTTCAGAATCAGGGACTGGTCTCTCCTTCGGGCTCTGGAAAGGGCGGCTCTAGTCAGTGTTAGGCTCCTCCTCGGCGAGCCGTCCAATCTGAGGTGGAGGGTGTCCTCGTAAAGCCCCCTGTGGGGCTCTAGAAGATGCAGGTGGATCATAAGACCCTCCGGGACGTGGTCCAGTATAGGCAGGCTGCCGTCTCCACTGACCAGATGCATAGCGATTGACGACTCCATAGCCTCACGAAGACCAGGGCACGATGCCCATGCCCTGGATGATGTTCTCCTTCCCAAGTCGAGAATTACCGAAACAGGATCTGGATTCAGCTCCCAATTGGATTCTGGCCGAATCAGCCTGATTCCATTCTCCGAACAGGTCATGACCAGCTCTTCCGAAGGCTGTATTGTCGCCATGGTCACGTCGAAGACTCTGTTCATGGCGGGTAGGACCCGGATTAGATCCATCTCGGCACCCCCCATGGCTTTGAAAGCGCCCTTTGCGACCAGGAGGGGGGGCCTGTCTTGTTCGCTCATTCCCCTAGCACCCTCCTGTAGACGTCCAGTACTCTGTCAGTGACCCTGTCCCACTGGTAATCCCTCGACGCAGACATCCCTGAGTCCCCCCAAGCGGAGGCTTGGTCCGCACCGGCTTCCATCACTCGCGACATCGCCTGGGCCAATGAATCGGGGTCCTCGCAGGGAACCGAAAGTCCGCAACCGCATTCCTGGACCAATCCCCCCAGGCCATTGACGTCCGCCATCACGACTGGGGTACCTGCGTGCATGGCCTCGAGTAGAACGGTGGGGAGTCCCTCAAACCT
>CACGHY010000002.1 GCA_902573085.1 uncultured Candidatus Poseidoniales archaeon | reverse complement strand
GCAGGTAGGAACAGGAAGAAGCCACTCAGGCAGATGATGCTAGAGGGTGGTGGTGGGTCAAACATACTGATGCAGAGAGTCCCCGGTCTGAGGGACAGGAGCCTTGGTGGTCTGCCTCAGATACTCAATTGGTGGGGTGGAAAACAGCAACTAGGGCCATATTTCAGAGAAATGTTCCACCCATATAGAGAATCGCACATCCCCTATGAAGCGTTTGGAGGTAGCCTGTCTATGCTAAACGCACTCAATTCCCCACAAGGCATAGCCACGGACATCAACCCAGACCCCATCAATGTCGGAAGAATGGCTCAAATCGGTTTGAACGTCCCCTCATTCGGACCTGTTGATGAAAGAGGCGTCCCTGTGAATACCAAAGAGGCCTTGCAGGACATAGTGGACAGGGCCAATGCAATCAGGTACAAACGAGATATTCTTGGAGAGGAACTAAGTCTTGACGAAAAAATGAGGCTTGCTGAGTTATTCACCTCTGCCAACAGCAGAGCATTCCAAGGACACATGAATTACAAGAACACACCTGAGTGGAACAAGGGCTTCGGCATCATGAAACCGGGTTTGAGGAAGGTTACAGGAGGCCGAGGAGAACCCTCCATTCCCATGGATTTCAGGGCCATGGCCCCTCTCATGAGAAATTGGGACTTGAGAACGCAACCCATGCAGGATGTCTCACGAGAGTTGAACGAGAGGGATGACATCTTCTCATACTATGACCCGCCGTATGCCAAGAGAACATTCAGTTATGGAGACAAATCGACGGCTGATGAAGAAGACCAACTGCAAGCAGACACCTTGAGTGCCGCAATAGCCAGTCAGGGGCCGGTGGTTTACTCCAACTACCTAGTCGATCCAGACTCACGAGAAGTGTTGCACGGAATAACGGATCCTCTGCTAGACGAAGGCTTCGACATACATCCTTGGCCTCGGAACATCAAGACGAGCAAGGAAGGTGGCAAGAACGTGATAGAGATGCTTGCCACCAGAGACATTGATTGGCCCGGTATGGGGCGAAAAAAGAGATTCTCTCGTGGCTCTTGGAAAGATTTCTTATCTGAGTATCCCACTTTGAGTGACTTTGTGAATGATTGATTGCATCAAGCGTCTAATTGATTAACGATTGTCCGCATTTACAAATCGCAGGGGAGAGCGTCGGCACACGCTATCATTGTTGTAGTCTCCTTCACTACCATTCCCCACTCCCCTGCACCTAAGAAACTACTTTGAAGGATGGTTGCCGTAGTGTGAACGTATGGCAAGGGGCATCCCTCACAATGCACTCCTCCATGATGATAACAGTCACTTGCATTGTGAGATATGCAGAGATCCGCTTCACCCACCGTTGATGCAAGATGTCATTAAACTGAGTATAGATGAAATAAGAAACCAGATAAACCAAGGAACTCAGATGTGGGCAGGTGCTAGAGGTGAGGAGAATTTTAGACGGGACAACCCTAATCTTGGAGATGAGCCTGTTGAAGAATTAAGAACTAGAGATATTCAACCAATTTATCAACAAGCACTCAAGGAAGTGAGAGAGGGCCTTTCCCAATATCCGATTGAAGGAGGTGTGAATCTGCGTCATGAAGATGGCTCACACATAATGGAACATATTTACAGAAATGAGACTGGTCGGAATGTAGTTGGCAAAGAGGCTATTGGTCAATTCATAAGAGATAATGAGATAAAAGGCCATACTGTTTCTTCTCCTGATGGCCTTAGCGGACCTTCAAAAATGCCGGGTTCAAGTGAAGATACCCCTACATGGGCCTGTCCCATAGGAAGCAAACTTAGAGGAGATCCTAATTCTGTTTGTCGTGGATGTTATGTCGATAGTATCTTGCATACCAAACACGATAGCGTCCAACACCATCAAGCCAGAAACCTACTCGGTTTAGCGAAGCCCCACCGATACGCCGCCGCACTTTCATATCAAATAGGACAATCTCCCGGTGAACTAATCAGATTGAACTCTTCTGGAGATATGCAAGGGCCTCATCACTTTGCAATACATTCGGATGTCGCTAGGGCGCATCCCGACAAGCGTTTTTGGCTGTCCACTAGAGAGCAAAATAGTTTGGAGGATTGGCTGAATGCGGGAGGCCAAATTCCATCAAATCTTACAATACGAGTCTCACAGCATAGACAACACGTTCCTATTCATGGTACTGAGGAAGATAAACAAACAAAAAAAATATCTAAATTGATGGCTATGCACCCTAATATTGTTGGTAGTTCGGTAAACGCTAGTCACTTGTATGATGGTGACGTTTGGGTTTGTCCGGCGGCGAACAAAAAGGGAGATGAAGGAACTTGCGAGTATCATGGTTGTGATGCTTGTTGGAATCCAAACATCCCGGCAATTGATTACACAGGCCATGGTTCTAAGACTATGCATCACAGTCTTGATGAGATGGAAGCCATGTTTGCAGAGACAAAGAGAAGATGGACCGAAGCGCAATTACGAGCGAAAGAGAACCCCGTGAGTCAAGACATAGATCTTTCACAATTCGGTCTGTAAAAATTCCCTAAACACTCTTAACCCTATTAGGGCTGACACAACTCATGGGAAAGCACGTTTCCGTTATATTGAGGGATGACTTATTTCATCTCATGGAATCGAAGAGAGGTTTGGTGGCGAAGTCGGCTTTCCTCAATATGGTGATTGAGAAGGGCTTTCGCGCACTAGAGAAAGGAGAGTGACTGAATGGTAATGCCACAACAACAACCGCCTTTTGGGGGACCGCCTCCATGGGCGAATGACAGCCAAAGAATAGACGTGAATCTGATAGCCATGCTACTGTGGCAAGCCCTGCTCACGGGCTGTGCAGTTGGCATATCACATCTGGACTGGTATCTGCCAGATGCCGCGCCCGCAGAGATGGGGCTTCAATATGGTCTGATTTGCTTCGGGTTCCTGTGCATCGCAATGGTTCTCTTCCAAGTCGGCGGCATCAGGGACAACCTAGCAATGAGGGCGGAGTTCGCTCAAGAGTCACGATATGACAAGTGGTTCAGGAATCAAATGCAACTCCAATCAAGAAGATTTCAGAAGGAGCAGATGCGATCTGAGTGGTCTAATCAGTTCAATCAAGCAACGGGACAACAGTTATTCGGGGTTCCTAACGACGGAACAGACGAGAATGACGAAGACTAGGGGGGTGAAACTTGGTGTGGCCGTTTAGCACCAAGCAAGAGAGACAAGCGGAAGCCATGTCGCAGATATTGGCTGAAAACGCCTATGAACGAAGGATGGAACGATTGGCCGGATGGGTGCGGACAGTCATTGCGTTATTTGGTGGAGTCGCCCTCACATTCCTAACCTTATTTCTGTTAGACAACATTGGGAACGTGAGTCCCACCGAAGTATGGGAGTGGGTAACGAACAGGGAGTGATTCTCCCATGAGTTCGGCAATGTTGGCAGGTCACATCGTAATTGCCTCCTTCAACGCGATTAAGAAACTGTATAGGACTCTGAAACCACACCGCATAGGTGTCTATGGCCCAAGCATGACAGGTAAGACTACCTTAGACCAGTATCTTACCGTTCCCGGTGATATAGAGCCGATACCCCTTGAGTTCAGAACAACTCATGCTAGGCAGAACGGATACTATGTCTTACCAACGGCACATCGTCATCAAATCAAGTGGAAGACGGAGAGACATCCTGTCTCTAGCGTGGACATCGGAGGTCAGACTCAATTCCGAAGCCTATGGGTCGAAGATATGTTCATTCGTCGTCCAAACGTGGTTTTTTTCATTGTCGATCATAGAGTCCTCAACTATCCTCAATTCACACAAGAGTCCGTCGCATCTCTGTCGTATCTTGTCGATGCTATCGTTGGCAAGCATTACCCTCAGTCTCTCAGCAGAAAAGCACGGAAAAATGCAAAGGCGGGTTACAGACCCGATATGTTCTGCTTTCTAATCAACAAAATGGACATCTGGTGGACTCCACAAGCGCAATATCTCTGGGACAATGGTTTGCAGAGAGAACACCCCATCGTTTATCCGTTCAGACAGGAGTTGCGAAGATTGAGAAAAGCGGGCATCCAAGCCGATGTTGAGGCTATATCTGCACAACACGGAATGAATGTCGAGAAGGTGATGATAAAGTTGATTGAAAGTCTCTGACCTTTGGATAACAGTAAAGAGTCTGTTAGGTGTGACATAACTATGATGAATATGATGCCATCCATGCCATCTGTCTGGAATACAGGCACGAGACTGTCGGGACTCACCGATGAGCAACTCATGAAATTGGCGCAGGAAACAGGCGTCAGTTTTCAATTACTAAAATCTCAACAGATGGCCGAAATGGCTAATGCTAGTGGATCTTCTATGCCGGGTGAAGAGAAGGAGTCATTCGTTCCTACTGTGGAGATAAGGCTACACAGCAATCCTAAGAATCCGAGAAAAGCAAGGAAGAAGAATATCAAGATGCTTAGGAAGGTCTTGAGGCCACCAAGATACAACTTCGGCCTTTTCAGAATATACAGGTACAACGCCGCACACGAGTGTGCTTGCTGTGGCGTGGACATTCGCAGATTCATAGAGGGAGATGACAATGCGTATGCTCACATCATTGACGAGGATACTCGTATGTCCCTAGCAGACATTTATTGGTTCGATGAGGATACTGGACAGCCAAGGAAGCCACACGCTAGGACTCATGGCGATATTGGCGATGAGTTGAACAGCAGTCTCTGCCCTGCTCACTTGCACATATACCACACTCTCAAGAAGATACAGCAGGAGGAGATGTTGGAATCGGATGGTATTTCCAGACCGACGAGCATGGGGACCAAGTTCCTCAGAGTGCCGGGTCTGACGGCTCCTAAGAATAGAAATCGCTCGACCTCTGAGTCATTGGTGAAGTACGAGCCTTTCTTTCGCATGATTCAACAAGATGTCCAACATCAGAAAGGAATTACCATGACTCAACACCCAAATCCAATAAGCGGTGTCGCAGATTTAGTCACAGTAACTTTCGATCTTAGAGCGTTGCAAATACAGGATGCACAGAGGCAGAACACCATGATTGGCGTTCCTGCCATGCAACCACAACAACAACAAACAAATGTCCCTTCCCAAAATCCATCGCCGGATGGTGGGACACAATAAAAGGAGAATAAATAATGGGTTGGTTTTCAAGAAACAACGAAGAACCCACGCAACAGTTTGGTGCGCCGACTACTTTTGGTGCAATGGGCGGTGGCATGGGATACGGAATGCAACAAAATGGAATGATGGATCCGATGCAGATGCAGATGATGGGGCAGAACCCCATGATGCAACAGATGGCAAACGATCCGATACAAGCGACTGCTAGACTGTTGCAATACACAGATCCTGTATCACAGTTCATTCAAGGAAACAATATGGGAGTTTTGCTTGATTTGCTAGGTGAAGTAATGACTTTGGCTTTGAAAGACTTCTTTTCCGCAATCACATTGGCTACCGATGAGAATGGCAATATCACGATTGATACTAACTCTCTTCCAACAAGCCTTGTGTCCATGTCTCCTGAGAACCTTAGACTGACTCTGCAAAACCTCCAGACCTCTTGTCAGACTCAGACTCAGATGAATCAACAGCAGATTCAGATGCTACTTGCGGCTCATAACCCACTATTGAACAACCAACCCGGTTTCTTTGGTAGTCTGTTGGGTGGTATGTTGGGCAATTCCATACAACAGCAAGGTGGAATGGGTGCTATGGGAACTGCCGGAATGGCAATGTTGTGAGGTGTAAGTATGGCAAAATCGTTTGAAGACAATATGGGCCTCAACCCTATGCATACCACAGTAGCAATGTTCAGTCCAAACAAGATACTGGTCGAGAGCGCGACCATGATATTCATCATAGCATTCATGTTGCTTGACATTGTAATACTCCTATACAAGGGACCATCCATGAGTCCGACTCAATCCATGCTTGCGTTAGTCGGACTTTTCGTCGTATTCCTGTTAGCAGGGAGACAGTACGCTTCCTTTCGGTAACGGCCCTGCATATAGGGCCGGGGGATATACCCCTCAAACATACTACACTTCAATAGAGTCCTTCCCCGAACAGACCCCGATGAATCCTCTTGATGTCGATCAGGATGGCGACGTGGACATGAATGATGTCAAAGCCGCACTCAAAAGAAGGAAGGTCAAGAAATGCCAAGACTGCGGCAAGCCTCTCAAAAAGAAGTCAAAGTATGGAACGGGGCTATGCGTTGAGTGTTACAGGAACCCTCCAGAGCATAAACTATGCAAGGCAACAGTAGCATCTGGCTCACGATGCAAGAGAAGAATTGCCATTGATTCTAAGCATGGATATTGTGGAATACATATGCGAATGCATGAAAAAACACAATAATGATGGTATGACGTTGCATTACCATGGCCGGTCGGCGGACTCGCAAGAATTGTCCTTTCTGCAACCACCCTGACAGGGACAACCTAGAGCAACAGATTCGGACAGGGATTCTTGCTACGGACGATTTAGACAGGGATCAGGGATGGGCATCAGGAACGGCACACAGACATATGCGAAGGCATTCTGGAGAGTATCATAACAATAGCAACCATGACTGTCCCATATGCACACATCCTGAAAGAGCAGAAATCGAATCAGCGATTCTTGATGGAGCGGCAACGATTACAGACTTTGCATATGAGTTAGATGTCGATGAGTCTGTGGTTAGCCATCACTTGGAAAAGCACATCCAACCCCTAATCAAGGCGGCGGCTAAGGTGGAGATGATACCTACTGCGATTCAAAGCACTCGTGATTCGCTGATGAAGATAGAGAAAAACATGAATCGTCTTGATGGGATATTCACGCTTCACTTAGATGCTTTAGAGGCGCAATACATCGAAACGCCCGACTTAATATCGCCAAAGGATATAGACCTAGCAGTCCGTCTTCACAGAGAGATAAGGGAGACTCTCAATGAACTAGCAAAGTGGATGGATAAGATGGAAGTGATAGACAAGAGCGAATCTGTGAATGTCATCACAGTCATCCAAGCGCACTTTGCGGAGAAGTCACCCGAAGAATGGAGAGTCCTGAGAAACGCATTGGCAGAAGCGGGGGTGCTTGAGGAATGAAGACGATGAGGCAATTGATGCTCATGGACACTCCCTACGAGGAGGTTCTTCATTCAGAATATCCCAAAACAGAAGAAGACCTGATTATGTTCCTAGACGGACTCGACTACGTTGTTGAAGAGTGGTTAGACTCTCTCAGCCTTGAGACAAGCAACTCAATGGAGCATGAGTCATCGAACGAAACAGCATCAAACGTCTTAATGACTGTGATGTGGTGCAGATATGCCATAAACCAATTCTGGACTGAAGACGAGGAGAATCGAACGGTTGGGTACATAGAGGTCATGAAAGCCATTAGGGAATTGAAACAGTCATTCATGAAGTTAGCAAAGAGATACTCCCGTGAGCCATATCTAGCAAACTGGTATCTCGATCTTCCCTTGCGCGTTCAAGCGTCTTTCAAAAACATACACATGAAGAGAATCAGTCAGAGGAAACCCATGGATTGGAGGACGAATAAGTGAGTCGTCCGGTTCTTACCTCTGAGATTTTGAAAATAAGTGCTAATCCTCGTGACATCGGCAATCTGTATCGTCCCAGAACGCAAGAGATGACAGGAGGTCACGGTGTAAAGGAGATTTACCAATACAACGGAAGAGACATGGGTAACTATGGTGATTTGGACATAAATCCCAATGAAAACGCTGACGGAATATCTCATCACGCTCGTGGGACTCCAGAGGACATTGAGAGCAGTCAGCAAAAGAATGCCCGTCTAAGGAGGGAGAAGGCACTCAGGGAACTCGTACCCGGACTCAAGCACATAGACATCAGGCCTGAGAAGATGGATGAGATGATAGATCGAAGCCCGATGATGGAGCAGGAGAACAAGTTGCTTGAATCTGGGCTTGGAGTCGATTTAGGAGCGAACGGACTTTCCCTTGCGGCGGGGGCCAATCGAGGAACAGTTAGAAGCACCACTCCGAACATTACCTACGGCCACCCATCAAGGGGAATGATTAGAACGAGTTCCGAAGTAATTCAGCAGGACATAGAAAAGGCGAAGCGCAAATACAAGGGAAGGAAGTACGAGGAGGATGAAGAGAGTGACGAAGAAGAAAAGAAATCCAAAGCGAAGAAGAAGCGAAAGAAGAAGCGATCGGGGAAGAAAGGACGAAAGAAAGCAGGAGGAAAACTCGACACCACCGGAGGAAGGGACATCAAGTCCAAGACAGCACGACGAAAAGCCTCTGCCCAACTACAACTTGACGCACCTGCCAAACGTCAATCATTCAATCCCAATGTCAAGTCTATACCTATAAGAACGAGAGGCTCAACAAGGTCAGAAGGCATACCATTGAGGCTTCGTGACCCCATAGCCTATGCAAGAAAACTAGCCAATGAGAAGATGAGGAGGGAGACTGGTGCTTTGCCAAGAGCCTTAACTAGGCATCGTTCAGCAGGTGAAACCGGAATCACGGAGTCTGCTACTCGTGGTGGTTACATAGGCGGCACGAAGGGTTCCAACAGAATGCCCGCGCAGTCACGCGGAATGGGAACCGACCTAAGAAACGGCATACAACGGGATAGAGTCGCACGGGGATACGTTGGCGACCCCCTTGGCATGAGAGATCCAATACCCAACATGGCGGTACTAGCGTCAGATTCAGAGTTAGAATTCTCAGAGGACTCCCTACTCAAGGCAAAGAGCAAACTCTCTCGTACCGAACTGATTCACTTGAAGAAGAAGATAGAGCGTCTTATGGACAAACTAGAACGCCTAGCGAAAGCATCTCCTGTATTGGATGAACACGCGAAACTAGGGGGACAGGCAAGCGAGGACAGGTCATCAGCACCAACGGGGCCGACCGAGGTCAATACGGAGAACAGCGCGGCATACAGTTTCGATGACACCTCCCTTGCATTGGGCATAGTCGGTAAGAGGTGAAACAACGTGCCATGGGTGTTCGACACGGATAGTTTCATCGTCAAAGCAGAGGGAGTCTTCGATACCGACGCCATGATTGCGGCGATATACGGCACGGATGACCTATCCCTAGCGGGTATCAGGAATGCTCTATACAGCCAACAGCACAACTTTGACGACTTTGAGGGGCAGATGGTGAATCCATTCGTGATGGATGCGGTGGAAATGGCGATAAAGTCCGGCCAACTCGATAAGGAGATTGGTAGGATAATACACTCTGGACCGGACACTCCCGGTTACGATCAAGCAATGAGACAGGCTATGAGGGTGGGCAAGCCCCTAGTCAATGAAGCGGCTGAGAGACAGATAGAGATAAACGAAGAAGCGGGGCATGGCTTTAGAAAACCTAACCTTCCGTTTGTTGAGACAGCAGGAGATTCTGCTGATTGGAATCTTGACAATGAATACTATAACGGTGCAACTTCGACCGTGAATGCACGAAAAGAAGGCAGGAGGGGAAAAGGCGCGGCCAATCCTTTCAATGCTCAAGGGCAACTCGTCACCAACATAACATCAGGCATGAACAATAACCGAGAGGGGTGGTTCAGGTGGTACGAAGAGGGTGCTAAGGAAAAGGGCCTCGTGGAGACTCGTTACAACAAACAAGGGGAGCCGCGAAACGAGAAGAGATTCGTCATACCGGCTCATCTTGTCCACACGAACACCACTACCGTGAATGACGACAAACTTCTGATGATGATTGCAAATTTCCTCAAACAGCAACAAGCGGCGGGCGTCAATCCCATGCAAGCCAAGGCACTACTGCAAGACCAACCATTCATGCACAGGGCGCAACACATGGGACTCAGCAACTACGACAGCATCCATGGGGCAATCGAACGTAGGCGTTTGCAGAACGAGGAAATCAAGAACAACCTGATGGAACCGACGACGGATGAAGACCTCGATGCAGGGGAGGCGATGCCTAGCATCCCCGGAATGAGAAACATAGACTCAAGCATAATCCCTCCAGATGCACAGGACGAATCATGGGTTAGGTGGATTAACAACCACAATTACGGCTCACACAACAAGTCTGCTGTCAAGTCGATGATGAATGCGTTCGACATGGATGAGGAGCAAGCCAAGGCAATCTTCGACAGAGCCAACATGAAACCAAAGGATAGCGGAATCAAGGGCAACAGGGCCTCTAGGATATACCAACTCCTCTATATGCACGAGATGGACAAGCACGGAGGCAATCTCCCACCAGATCATCACTACACCGGACCAAGGCCACCACTCGATGGCAGAGGCATAGAACCCGGACAACCTGCTGAACCAGAGCCGCCTCAACAACCTCCTGTTCCGCCCGGTCAGCCCGCCATACCTCCAGAAGCACCAAGGAATCCACAACCGGGTCCGCCACCAATGGGTCCGCAAGTAGTGACGGGTCGTCCTCCGATGAATCCCAGACCGGCTCCTCCTCCGATGAATCCTCCACCTGTCAATAACATCGCACAGGCACGAAGCACGGCTACTGGCAACCAAGTGAATCTGAATCCATTGCGCTTCCAACCAACGATAGGTCAGCAAAACCAAGATATACCATTGTCCGAAAGCGGGAACATTGAGCCTACGGTAGGTGCTAAGTTGTCAAGATTCGCGGAGTTACTCGGACGTGCCACTAGAAACGACATTTTCCGCAGGTCTGATGAGTTCAAGAACGAGATAGAGACATACATCGAAGATGTTCAAATGGAGATGGCTAGAACAGTCATAGAGGACTATCATGACATTAGGAAGATGGACATGGACAATCCCTTGGACATAGCGATTCTAGGCAGTCGGATACAGAGGCCGACCAATGACGTACTTTCGATCCTGCATACTCGCGGCGATTGGAGAAACATCGCAAAGTCCTTTGACGTATCGCACAGGGACGTGCAATTAGTGAAGGTGGCTCTGAATGAATAGTCTGGTTCTAGCCGCTCGTTTGCACTCCATAGAGGGGGCGAAGGAAGACATAGCCAAGGCAATAGAGTCATGGCATATGACAAAGGCAAGGTTGAGTGGTAAAACTGCTTTCACGGATGATATGCAAGCGAGGGATGCTAGGTCTGCTCAAATGGCGGAAGAAACGGCTCCGGCTAGAGAAGCCGCCGCCGCCGAGAGAAGCAATGCGGCGTTTGCAGAGGCGAGAAAGAAAGCACAACCCAAACATGACGCGAATCTTGCTGAAGTGGAAAGAATAACTGGTGGGGACAACGCCCAAAGCAATGTCAATGCTTCATCGAAGGGCGTCGATAACCCGGCGCAATCAATCAAAGACAGATTCGATCGCAGACAGGCGGGCAACCCAAGCATGGGTGACAAGATGAGACAGCAGTTTGGCAAAGTCAAGCAACAAGTAGGAGACTTCCGCCAGAGGATGGGGGCCAAAGCAAGCGAGGGCCTGTCCGAAGCAGGTCAGATGATTGGCGATGCCGCTACTGCGGCAAAAGACAAGATGGGTGAATTAGGGCAAAGAACCGATGATGCCATGATGGGAGCCGCTAGAAGCCTTGGTCGTGGAGTAGGAACGGCACGGGCCAAGGGTTCTCAGATGATGGGTTCCGCTAAGGAAAAGGTAGGTCAAATGGGAGCCAAGGCTTCTGAGATGGGCGGAGGTATGTTAGATGCCGCCAAGAGAATGGGTCAAGGTGCAATGGGAACATTCTCCAATGTTGCGGGTCGCGTACCCGGTATGATGCAAGCGGCTAGGAGGAAAGCCGGAGAGATAGGTGCAGGAGTCATGGGTGCGGCGGGCCAAGCAGGTCGTAAAGCCATGAGTATGGCTTCGCAACTCCCCGGTCAAGTCTCTGGTGCTGTTCAAGGGGCCATGTACGGTTCCCAAGGAGGGGCTAACAGAGGAGGAGCATATCTTCCGGGTGTCGGTGGACGCATTGGAAACTTCGCATCAGGAGTCCGCGAGGGTGGTCTTCAAGGACTCAGGGAGCAAGGAATCGTAGGAACTACGAGGAGAGGACAGCAGAGCAGGTACGGCATCGGAGCGCAAGAGTCCAAGGACATGAGGCGTCTTTACGATCAGAATCAAACGCTAGGACGAAGAGACTCTGCCATGCAAGGTCTATCTCCTGAGCAACAAGCCGCATACTCCTATGACCCTAGCAGTCAGCCCGCTCCTCAAGGAGGGCAAGACATGGACGGAGATGGTCAGCCGGATGTCAAACAGACCGTTGAACTCAATGGTCAGACCGGCGAACAGAAGCAGACCACCACAATCACTCCACAACCGATGACTCCTGCGGGAACGTCCACCGGAGGAGGGGGTGGTGGGGGACAAGGCGGCAGTCTCTTCGATCTCGCTCCTGAGCAGTACCGCAACACAGGAGGCACTTCTGGAACAGCAGGTAACTCATCTGGAAACAACATCGCGCAAGCAACTGGCGGCACTAGCAATGTAAACATATACGGTGGCGGGGGGCAGGGTGGCGGACAGGCTCCTGCCCAACCACAGCAGAACATGGCCTTGGACGCCTTGACTGCCGACGCCGCACAGAGGGCATCCAAGACAGGAGGATTGGCTACGAACGTGGGTCTAGGACTCCTGACAGGAGGCCTGTCCAACATCGGGGGTGCGTTATACAACCGAGGAGTTAGGAGACAGGGAAGAAGGGATCTCCAAGACTTAGCAAGTCAGTATAGGAAGTCAGACGAAATGGCCTCCACCTTGAGAGTTCGACAAGACATAGAGAAGGGCAGACTTGGCGACTTCATCAACTCCATCCGTTCCGGTGGTATGCGTATGACTGATGATGGAATGGAGCAAGATAGAGCCAATCGAAGGAGACTTGCCATGCAAGCAATAGAGCGCGGACGCAATTTCAATCCAAAGACAAGAGGCGGACTCACGAATGAGCAGTATGAGGGCGCGGCTGATGAAGTGGAAGGATTGTATCAGAGGAGAGGGCCGAACATCTCTGCGTTCTCAAGTCCGCCTCCTGCACCTGCACCTGCACCTGCTGTCGTACCAGAGGAACGGCCTGTTGGAAGAGATGATATTCTTAACTCAGAACCATGGACAGTAGTGGAGAATCCCTTCGCCAATCCCTTTTACTCGCAGAATGCCTTCGACTTGAAGAAGGAACCCGCACCAGAAGCAGAGATTGAGAAATCGGTCATCGAGGATTTTGTGACCGAGGAGACTCCCATCGAGCAAGAGGTGAACTTGGAGGGTTTCGATACGGTCGATGGAGATGACCTTTCGTTGTTACCCGCATCCGTGTTTGCCAAGAGCAATCCCGTTGGCGACAACATGAGTCTGTTGCCATCAGGATGGGGTCAAGATGCCGAATGAAACGATGCTTGAACTGACAAGCAAAGTCGATTGGGAGATGGGGCAACGCGACTTTCGCTTCTTCTTTGAGGACATATGCGGTTTCCAATTGGCAGACTTCCACAAGGAGTGGTATGAGAACGCAGAGAAGCACAACAAGATATGCGTCATAGCCAGTCGTGACCATGGCAAGTCGGTCTTTTTCAGAGTGTATCTTCTATGGAAGATGGCATACAACCCCGGCACAGAGGTTCTGTTTTTCAGCCACAGTCAGCATCAGTCCATAGATCACATGGCTAAACTGGATGAGTTAATCATGACCATACCCGCTTTGATACACCTCAAGCCAAAGAGAGGATGGGCGAAGCAGTTGTTCAAGATGACCAACAAGTCATCCATACGAGCCATGTCAATAGGCAAAGCGGTTCGTGGGGCGCACCCTGACATCGTTATCCTAGACGACATACTGTCTAGCGAGGCAGACACTCAACTGAAATCCATATCCACATGGTTCTATACCGCACTATTGCCAGTCCTCCACCACACGGCTCAACTCTGCGTGGTGGGGACGCCTTTCTCTTTCACCGATTTGTACGCAGAACTGAGAGGGCTTGAGGGGTACTGCGTCAATGAGTACCCTGCAATCAACGAAGCGACGGGAGAGCCACTATGGCCTGAGCGATGGAATCTCGATGCACTCAATACGAGAAGGGGAGAGATGACCTCGATAGCATTCACTCGTGAGTACCTATGCAAGCCGATAGCAAGCGAAGCAAGTCTGTTCCCAGAGGAGGTTCTTGAGAACGTCAAGGAAGACTCGCTCTCGCTCTCATACTATCCTGACCCTGATGAGTCATTGAACTACTACATCGGTTGGGATCCTGCAATCAGCGCAGACAGGCGAGCGGACTACACTTGCATGATGGTCATAGGCATGGACGAGAACAGGCACAAGAGAGTGGTTCACGTTCACCATGAGAAAAACATGGACTTCAATCAGCAGATTAGCAAAATCATAGAATTGAACACACGCTTCAATCCGGTCATCATCGAGTTAGAGACAAACAACTTCGCTATGGCATTCAACCAAGTGTTGCAGGAAATCAGCGACTTACCAATCAAACCCTTCAACATGAGTCGCATGAAGAAGGAGGCTTTGATTCATACCTTGCAATTGCACTTTGAGCAAAGGCATCTCCTCATACCATACAAGGATGAGGGCGCAACGCGCAGACACATGAATACCCTGTTGAATGAATTATCCATGTTCACCATGCTAGACAATGGCAAGATGGAGAGCCTCGGAGCGCATGACGACATGGTGATTGCCCTTGCACTTTCGGTACAAGCAACCAAGGAGTATAGGGAGAATATAATAATCCTAGATGGTGAGATATGGCAGAATAGATTGGGGTGGGCCGATGCGTAAGGACTACTTGCATACTGTTCAGGGAGTGAAGGACTTGGTTACATCAATAAGAAAGACAGCAGAGGTGGATGCCGCACAGACTGAGGTTGAACTAGCACAGAAGAAGTTAGAGCAAGCAAAGCAGAAGGAGAACAAGCCAAAGCCAATTGACCCTAGAGAAGGGGCAGGAACCGATGAGACTCCCATGAATGCAAGTCAAGAGACTGGTGGAACAATCCTGCCTGATGAAGCACCGATGCCAACGAAACTCGCATCAATAGATCGCTTCTGGTTCGTCGATAACTTCGGCATGACTGGAAGGGAGATGTCTGACTTGCTAATTAAATCCAATCATCTGAAAGCATTGGATGCCATACAACCGCTTCTCAAGCAGGAGAAAGAGGCCATACTCTCCCATTTCGTAGGAGTCTCTCCTAGTCTGGTTCACAACATACCACTCACCGACAAGGACTATGATTGCCTGAACACGAACGCGGAGAGGCTAGACTTGCCATTCAGGAGATTCGTGAAGTCATGGGAGTCCTCTGACGATGACGGCAAGTCGATTGCCAAACAGGAATGGCGCAAGGTCATTGATGAGGAACAGAGACTGTCGAATCGTGAGAAGAACCTACTGTTCAAGTGCAGGGAAGTCCTTGGCAACAGAGGCGCATTGAATGCTCAGACCCTAAAGACATACGGCGTTAGTGCTAGTCCTGCCGAGATTTCATCACTCATCAAGTCCCATGGCTTCCTCTATGACATAATCTCAGTCGGACAGTTCAGCAAGAGCCAAGGCAGAGGCTTGTTCTATGACATAAGGAGAAGAGATGTCTTGTTGAAAGACTCAGATCGCTTCCTAGCAGGGTTGTTGGAGAATGGCGCATTATTCAAGATGGATTCTCGTTATAACCCAAGAATAGAGATTCAATTCAATGCACCGACCGCTCCATGGTATGCCACCGCTTTGCAGAAGGAACTCAATGTCGAGAACGTATCTGCTAAAGGCAAGGGTCTGGAAATCTTAGGAGAGGTAGCAGTCAGAGCGGCTCTTGAGAAAGCAGAGCCACACCTACAAGGCAAATGCCCCGAAGCAATCAAGATGCTTAAGGCCATGAAGGGGGACGAAGATGCTGTGCTAGTGTTGGCGTATGACAATATGGAACCCGCCGAACAGATAAGACTACTCAAGAAACACAACTTGTCAGACGAGGATATGATTAGCAAGAAGGAGGCTGTGACAGCAAATGGTTGATGAGAAGAGGATGGAGAGGGTCTTCTCGGCCATCGGCGTCGATATGGAGAGGCATTCGACTCCCGTCCCATCAATGCCCTTGTTCACACAAGGAGTTCAAGAGCCACCATTACTGCAAGGGATAACCATCCCTGCATTGTATGCGGCGGCTTACGAGTGCATGGTTCTCCGTTCCATACTCCAACATCTCGCAGTCGAGACATTCCGAAAGGGATGGGATTGGAAGGCCAAATTCGTGTGCAAGTGCGTCGATTGCGAGGAGGAGTACCAACAGCAGGTCGATGAGTGCAAGGCCTGTGGTGGAGAGGTGCGCAAACCAGACAGGGGGCAAATCGAGTATGCCGACTCGATTCTCAGGAATAACAACCGCATGACTCAGAATTTCCTAGAGGTTCTTCGTGAGGTGGAGATGGACTTGAACATAGTCGATGATGCCTACATCATCTTGACAAAGGAATACTTCGTCGATCCGCAGACCAAACAACCTGCGTTTTTCAGAATCAAAGAGGTGTCAAGAGCAGACCCCATCTTCATGCGTATCCTCTCTGACAAGAGAGGGATAAGGGGTGGGACTCAATACACTAGCCTGTTGGACAGGTCATTTAGGACAAGCGACTCCACCGACAAATGTCCGGTTTCTGGTATGCCAGTAGTTCCTGTCCATTACATCAACCTAGCAGGTGTGGGCAACGGGCAGGTCTATACTGATGGAGAGGTCATCCACATCAGCAAGTGGTCGCCATCCAAGTTGTATGGTCGCAGTCCTGTGGCTACCATGTGGCGTCAGGTCAATACGTTGATTGCCATGGACAACTATGTTTACTCTGCATATCAGAAGAGGCGTATGCCTCGTGGCGTCATGGTCATCAAGTCATCCAACATGGAGACTGTGGAGAGAACGGCAAGGAACATCCAAGAGCATCTTGAGCGTGATCCTAACTACATACCCACAATCGGTGTCGAAACCGAGTCAGGCAGGGGCGGTCTTGAGTACGTCCGCATGATGGATACGCTAGAAGAACTGCAATACATTCCCATCAAGGATGACATCAGACAACGCATCTCTGCATACTACGGCGTATCGAACGTATTCATGAATGACGTATCCGGTGGTGGCTTGAATAACGAGGGTATGCAGATAGTCGTCAGCAACCGAGCAATATCATACGGTCAGTCCGTTTACAATCGCGTCATATTCCCCATGCTCATGGATGCCTTTGACATCACAGAATGGACATTGACTCTGACTCCACACGAGGAGGAGGATGAAATCATGACTCTCCGAAGGGATGAGATGGCTATCCGCAACATGATGCAGATGAAGCAATCCGGTTACGAGGCAAAACTCAGGGACCAGATAGATGACAAGCACCTCAACTTCGATTACAGGGAGCCGTCTGAGGAAGAGATTGCAGAGAAGGAAGCGCAAGCGGCGGCGGCTCAGGGACAGCAACAAGGTGGCGCACCACCCGGAGGCGCACCACAATGAGTGCTTTCAATCGAGCGTGGGATGTGATTAAGATGCCAGTTATCCCCGGTTCGTTAAGACAGACTCGTAGGCAATATGAACGCAATCACCCAAAAAGAAAACCGGGATTAATGGGAACGGATGTTGAAGAAGGCGATGAATCCGAATTCGATACTCTTGATTACAAAGCAAGACATACACATGACCCAAAACGCAGTAAATACCCTCCCATTGAAGTGACTATTGCAAACTATACTGACCCTATATTGAATCCGGCTGATGCTGTAAGACCCCGTAAAGGTAGGGAAATGGCTTTGTTCGGTTCAATGGGGGAGTTATTTGCATATCAAGATAAAGATGGAAATTATCGAGTATATGACGGTTCTTCATTGTCCGAAGGAGAAGGGGCTACTGCGGCAAGCCAAGTAGGGGCTTGGAATGAAGAAGGGCCGTTGTTTGATGGTTATGATACTAATTTTGGCAGAACATCTGCTCCGGGTTGGAATCGCCCCGATGAAACGCCGGATCGAATGTCTCGACGCATGGAGTTGTTAGAAGTGCTTGCAACGGTTCTTTCTCATGCACACCCTGATGCAAAATTATTCCCTTACAAGGGCAAAACCCCTGTCACTCCCAATCTTGAATTGTTAGGCGGTGATTTAGAATGAGCGTATTTGATACGGCTTGGACTGTAATGAAAGACTTTAATCCCCGTCTGCCCGAAAAGGCAGGAGCATATCCTCGTGACGATGGATGGGAAGAAATCGATCCTCTCATGCCCGGAACAAGCACTATGGGGATGTTACGAGCCAAGAATATCCTAGAAACGCAGATGCCTGAATATGAATTTAAATTGGTAAATAATAATACGGGGTATCGTCCTAATTTCAAAATACTACGAAGATTGCGTGAAACAAAACACTACGAAGTTGGCAAATCCATGGAATTGAGAGAAGCCAAGCACACCACTCGTGGAACGGAACTCAAGCCATTGGGTCAGACTGAGTATGGCGAACAGGCAAGAGGAAGCAAGTCCCCTACACACATGAAGAGGCATGATGGGGCATCAAGCAGAGGCAAGAAAGGCGACAAGAGAGACAAGGACATGGGTGGCAAGAAAATCGGCAATGCAGATAGTGCCATCAACCGTATCGATCGTAAATTCACGGGTAGTGAGCGGGGGAATTCTCATTAAGCATGGTTTTTCTAGCGAGGGCGAGCGACATGAGTGACGACCAGTTATTTAGCCTCAAGAAAATGGACCCAATGACTCGCAGGGCATTGGCTTCTGTCGAAGCAATGCAGAAAGCAATAGACCTGAACAATAGAGATGACGTGGAGAAACACCTGAATGATGCCAAGAACGCATTGTCGATGATTACCAACGATTTAGGACTCTTCGATTCTCTTACAAAGGCCTCAGAGAAGTCAGATGTTCAACTCGGTCAAATACTGAAATTCGACAACAACGAAGGCAATCTATCACCCAATGACGGTGCTATCGCCCTTGGTGTCGTTCGTGCAGGGAGAACAGACAGAATCTTCCGCGAGCATACAGTATATTGAGTGATGACATGGCATGGAAATCCGATGGTTCTCTTGCTGAGAGAATGAAGGCATTGCGACAACGCGATGATCTGTCCCTGCTAAAGCAAGAGGTGGACCCCATGGGCATAATGGAGGCAAAGCCTCAGAATCTCCAACCTCCACAGGAACAAGCGGTGGCGGCGATACCCGGACTAGGTGGCCCGCCCAAGTCCGATGCGGCTAGAGCGTATGATAACGTGACTAACACTTTTGGTCAGATAAAAGGAAGGGTGCTTGAACTAACCAATATGCTCGATACTCAGAGGGCGCATAATGTCGATGGTCGGGAAATATCTGATTTTGAAAGAGGCTTGCTGTTATTTGAGCAGGATTTGCAAGAATTGAAAGACAATTGGGCGGCACTAGGAGTCAAGTTCAATCACCTAATGGCTATGGACGCAAGCCAAATGGCACAAGGGGGGCCGATGCAATGAGCGACAAGGACACGAAGGAATCTATCGAACTAGCGAAGGAACTGATGGAGGAGGTCAAGATACTCAAGACTCGCATCGAGAACCTAGAGGCGGAGAACGCCATACTAGAGAAGAATCAGGAAGACCCCGCTATAATGATGAGGAAGGCAGGATGGATTTCCATGGTCACACCTCATGCCGCAGAGACATTCGACCCATTGAACAGGGATACTGAAAACACAGCCGTGGCCGGTCCATTCTCTGGTAGTGGAGACATGATTACCAAGTCTAGGTATGACGAATTGGCTGAGTGGGAAGATGCGGAAAGGGAGATGAGAGAATGAGATACTACGATCCATTTAAGGAATCAGCAGAAGGCGAACTACTGGCTATTGTCAAGCAAATCGAAAAGGCAATGGGTATTGAGAAGAATACAAATTGTAGTATGTGTAATTCTGATGAAGGCGAAACTTGCCCATCATGCAAGCCAAAGGTAAAGAAAGGAGAAGTCAGAAACAAGGACAAGGCAGACTTGGATGATGACGGCAAGTTGTCAGATTATGAGAAGAAGCGAGGCAAGGCTATCGAGGCCGCAATGGGGAAGGATCCTCTGAAAGCCGACATGAGCGAGAAGAACAAGTATTGCATGAAGAAGTTCGGCAAGAAATACTCCGAGTGTTCAGCAGAGCAAAAGGCACAATGCGATAGAGAGTGCGGGGACGTTAAGAAGTCCGATCCTACGTCTGACTTCCTCCAGAAGTATTTCCAAGAGAAGTCAGGAAGCGATGTGAAGCCGATGTATATGGAAATATCCGGCGAGACTGAGATACCTGCACACGGCCCTCATTACAACCAACTTCTTCCTTACACGGAGGACGGTCCAAAGAAGTCAATCACTAGCGAGAACTACGATATGCCCTCCGTTTACAAAACGGGATATGGTGTCGATGGTTCGTCTTTGCATATGAAACTCAACGATGGAGGGACTGGCGGGTCCATGTATCGTGACAAGGTTGAGGAGGCACTTGCTACAATCAGGAAGCAAGCAGATGTCGGCCAACTAGGCATCATTGATGAGATAGCAAGTAAGATAGAGCAGATATATGCCCGCCTATGATGGTGGGAAGTATGTCAGATCAGGTCAAACTCAGGACTGACGTGGTTCTCTCCTGCATAATCGGCAAGAGTCCACCAGTCTCTGAGTATCTGAAAACGCTTGATGGTGCTGAGATAACCAAGCAGGACATGGCCGCACTTGCCATGTCAGCACCTGAGTCTCCATACACTATGCGTGATTTGGAGGGGGCATTGCTCCCCTCTGAGATGGTTCTGCCTGATTACAAGGACTTCCTAGCAGGACACACAAAAGTCTCAACATCATATGCATCAGATTGGCCCATGGCTAGTGAGGGTAATCGCTTTGGTGAACATCATCCCTTTGGCAGTAACTCAAACTGTTGCCCGTTGCTACATGGAAGCGCATGGGGTGAGCCTCACTATGTTCAGCATCTCTTCGATTTCATAAACGGCTCAGGAGAAAAACACCAAGAGACTGAGAGGAGAAACAAGAGAAGGGGTGAGGAGGCGAGGATGCATGGTCAGCCAGATAACTCTGTTTTGAGTATGTATAAGAAGTCAATCGCTAACTCTGGATTGTCAGAGGAGGAATGGGCTGAACAGAAGAGAAACCATTTGACGAATGACTTCGGTCTGCTTCCATATCTCTTTGGCCTTGAGTGGAATGAGCCTGAACAGATAGAAAGGTTCCTTGACATCGTAGGAAAGATGAGTCAGACCGAAGACATGGATTCTCCAGATGCTAAGAAACTCATGAATGACTTGCAGGGGAAGACGGGCATGACATGGGACAGGGCATTGAGGAACTGGCGAGACAGGTACACTCCTCTCTCTGCTTGGTGGCAGAGGCCAAGCGATCGAAGTGGTCCTACTGCTTCAGGAGAAGATATGTTTTATTCTCCCTACATCGAAGGCGAACCGGGACATAACTACCATTGGTGGGAGCCATTCCAATATTGGGGAGGAGTCGGTCGTGACCATGATTCGTTAAAGTCCCTCTTATCGCAATCATATCCCAAGATGTTCGGTGATGGATGGTTGAAGTCCATGCTTACGGATGGTGTCCCAATAGAAGGACAGCATATGCTTAGTGGTTCTCACTTCCCTGTCTCATCTAATGCTACACCCGAACACGCTCATGCTCATACTCCGATGTCCATGGGAGAGGGCATGGATTTTGAGAGGAGAAGGGCAAATTGGAGTCATGCCTCTAGGCATCAACACCTACCGCCACAATCAATCGAGGGCCAAGGCAACATCATGACTATCCCCTCAAGCACATTTAATTTCAGCAAACTAGGTCAAGCCATAATGGCTACCTCTGATTTGCATCAGCCTAGAAGTGGTAGGTTAAGGGAGGAACACCCTAACTCAAACATGGAGTATTACGACCTGCACAATCGTCATGCGAAGAATACAGATCAAGCCTTGGCTACTACCATGAGAAGAATGGCAACTGACATCATGGGTCAATTCGGAGCGGAACACTTGACTCCAGATGGGACTGACCCTAATCTCTCGACCATAGCAAGGGGCAACATACAACAAATAGCGCAAGCCGCAGAGTATGCACTCTTACGAGGAAATAAAACTCATAACTTTGAATACTCAATTCCTGATTACTCAAGTGGCATGAAATCAATGAAAAGAGGAGTGTTCGGCCCTGTTAGCCCGAACTCAGAATCCGTGGCCGCACCATCTCACAATAGCGGCAACACAGACGGGTGGGGCAATCCAATGCCCGCGACTCTTGCATGGAAGTGGAACAGAGACACAGATAGCCCGGAGTTTTCCATCAAAGACACACCGTTCACGACTTTACAGAGAACCGCACATGAGGGACTGGTTAGTGCAGTCGATCCCCAATGGTCGAAAAAACAAATCATACCTCCAAATGCAACTGCCGGGATATATGCTTCTAGTAATTCGACAATGGGCTTCCCAACTTTGTCCTATGACTTAGCGAAGTCGGATGACTACAAGCCGACTGGTGTGTTTAAAGACACCATAGAACCCGCTCACGTTCTTAGGAACCTAGATGATATTGATGACTTGAAAGGCTTTACTGGCAATTGGATTGTCCAGAAAAAGCCAAAGGGACGGCATTTGCTTGTGAAGAAAACGGGCAAGAGCATAGAACCTTCTAGCCTCTCAAGCAAAATCAAGAAGTCGATGAAGGACACTATTGAAGGAGATGTCACCTTCGATGCGTATGCTGATGGCGATGTCCTAACCGTCGTGGATCTCCTTGTCCACAAGGGTGATGACATACACATGGAACCTCTTAGTGATAGGGTGAACATACTAAGAACGCTATACTCGACCACCGAGAATCTTCACTATCCTGCGCCAAACTGCTGTGTCGATACAGATCAAGACGGCCTTGCAAAGGCGATAGCGAACTTGGACAGGGACGACTTGCTAGTTAGAGATGCGACTTCAACATTCATGAAAGGCAAAGAAGTTCATCCAAAATGGATTCTCTATGCACAGACTGACATAAGCAAGGAGGCAATACTTCCTCCATTGCCAGAGGTCAGCGTCAAAGGCCCCGACATTATCCTAGAGTATCCATCCATACATCGGCCAGTCATAGTCAAGACTGACACGGACGAGCATGGGATATTCATAGAATCATACGAGGGTCCAGAGTATCTCATCAAGAACGCCAAGATACAATCAAGCATATGGAGTCCTGTTGCCGCGCATCACATAGAACCGGGGAATCCTCTTCTAAGACACATTCCTTCATACCTGACAAAGGCAATAGACAAGGCCCCAGAAGTCATAACAGAATCTGAGTTTGACGATGATGAAAGCATTTCTGATTTGATGAGACACGCTCGTAAAGCCATAACTCACGATAACAAGGCAAAGACCACGAAGGAGATATTAGCCATGGTCGATGGCCTCAAAGAAAGCACTCTTGACAAGTATGCAGGAGAGTACGGGCTTGAGCAGATGGATGACAAGCGATGGACAGTCAATGAGGCGATTGATGATGAGATACAAGAAAAGTTTGCATTTCCTCGCATGAACAGGGCATCAGCAGATGGAGGTGCTTGGGCGGGTATGCAAGCAGACATAACCGCACCAACAGGGCCGACACATATTACTGATGAAGAGAACACTACTTTCGGTAATCCAAGATTAGGTGAAGAGGCAGTCGATCCTAAGAGAATGTTCAAGCCTCTCCAAATGATTGTGGAGACAGAGGAGGGAGATTCTGTCTTAGAAGTGAATGAGGAAAAAGCAAAGATTCGCATTCCAAGAAAAGAAAAAACTCACGAAGAGGATGAAAACGACGTACTGCCCGCCATTCGTGATGACAAAGCCCTGTGAGTTATGACAGCCCTGTCATGTTGTCATTGATATACCATTGTAAGAAATTGGTCAAAACAATGGCAACCGCAGAGATGCTTGAACCCTCAGTTGGATGGTCCGCTTTCGGAGCAGACTTCATCCTCAAGCAGGACATCGGTAACGATCTGTTTGTTGCCGGATACGCAAGCGTGGACATGGTGGACAAGCAAGGAGACAGAATCCCTGCTGACGCACTAAAGAAGGCCTTTGGCAAATTCATGGACAACGCGGCATTCAGGAACGTGCAACTAGCACATAGCGGCATTCAAGTCGGAGAAGTAGTTCCTTCCTTCACAGATTCACAAGGCAGAGTGTGGAAGTCCGAGGTGGACGACCACGGCCTATTCGTCGTTTGCAGGATTCGCAACGACATTCAGAAAGCACGAGAAGTGCAAAAGCAGGTGCGAGATGGAGATCTCCGCGCCTTTTCAATAGGGGGCCAAGCCCTATTCCGTGTGTCTAAGCACACGCCTGAGCATGGCAACCACCGAGAGATTACTGACCTTGAGTTGCACGAGATAACTCTCTGCAAGAAGGGAATTAACCCAGAGGCCAGATATACCATACTAAAAATGGACGAAACGGAAGTGGAAAAAATGACAGACAACGAAGCATTGACGGAAATCAGGGACAGCCTGAGTGGAATACTCAGCAAACTGGACAAGTCAGAAGAAAAAGGAGATGACAAGGGTATGTATAACGAAGAGAAGAATATGCCCAAGGAAGAGAAAGAGGAGAAGATGAAGGAGGAGAAGAAGATTGGAAAGTCCACTCAGGACGCTCTTGACTACATCGACACTCTTGAGAAGTTCGCTCACGAGCAGGGTGTGAACCTTGACGGACTCAGGGAACACTTCGGCCTAGAGAAGGCATACATGGTCGGAGTGGACGGCCAAGGTGGCTACTCTCACAGAGGACAGGGCGACGAGATTGGAAGCGGCGAGGACGCAACCGAGCCAACCATGCCCGCTCTAGCCGCTCCCGGTGGCAACAAGTACGTCATCAAGCAACCCGGTGTTGCTAACATGGCATACAACGCACCAAGCGGGAACGAGAACGTAATCAAGGCAGGAGACATAACCTCTGACGACCTAGAGAGGGGATACTCGGCATACGCGGCACTACGCGACGAAGAGGCACTCAAGTCCCTAGTAAAGCAGGATTGGGAGGCTCGCTACGACGCAGAGACAGCCCGCGCACTTGAGGTTCAGAAGGCAAACGACTACGGCGGACAGATTGCTACTCTAAAGGCAGAGATTGAGAACCTACGCTCTGGCTCTGACGAGATTGCCAAGTCAGCCGCGCCTGACACGACCGACATTCGCATCCCTACACACGAGGAGTTTGCCCAGATGGGTACAGACCTCGACGGGTGGAAGGCCACAGAGGATCTAGCAAGGAGGGCTTTGAGGGGCGAGTAATCGTTTTTCGGGTGAGATAGGAGAAAGGAAGTGAAAAAAAATGAGTGGATCAAGAGGATACATACGAACAATTGAAGACATGGAGAGGCTATACTACGGAGCAGGTGCAGGTGCAAACGCATGGGCATACTCTGGAACTGACCTCCTCAAGGCTGACTCGCCTCTGGTGAGCAGTACCACAGGAACCTACCAAGCAATCTTCGGAAGAAAGGTCTGGTCGCAGTTGAACCAAGAGTTCAACGCTTTCAGCATACTTCCAAAGAAGCCTTGGGAAAAGAGCGGTTGGAGGGTAGTCACTGACAAGCCCTCCTTCACAAAGGGCGGTGGACTACCTGAGAACGGAACTCTTCCAGAAACGAGCAAGCCGACCTTCGCAGAGGTCAGCACCAAGCCCAAGACCGTGGCTCACACCTTCGACCTGAGCGAGACTGCAATGTTCCTCGCTGACAAGGACGACGGATTGGGTGACGCTAGGGCTGTCATGAAGATGGAGATGGCAAAGCACCACGCCGAACACATCAACACAATGCTCCTAGAGGACGTGGATGTAACAGCAGGAAACGACTTTGAGTCCCTAGACAGGACTCTTTCGTCTTCCTTCACCGAGTCTGCAACCGACTTCGTGACTGCAATCAGCGATCACAACCAATACAACATCACGAGGAACGGTGCAGGTGCAGGTTCAGCACAGTGGTACGACTCCAACGTGGACGCAGGGGCCGCAGGGGCCGCTCGCGCTCTGTCTCTGAACATCATAGACGGAATGTTCCGAAGCATCTGGGAGAAGGGTGGACAGCCAAAGGTCATGCTGACCGGCTACGACACGCTTGAGAAGATTCAGCAACTCCTTCAGCCACAGCAGAGATTCACTGAGATGAAGAGAGTCGTCCCCGGTGTAAACGGAGTCAAGGGTGTCCCCGGTATGGAGGCAGGATTCGTCGTAGCAACCTACAACGGCGTACCACTAATTCCTTCCAAGGACGTACACGCAGACTCAGGCGAACTGTCGAGAATGTATTTCCTCGACACGGACTACCTATACTTCTGCACAGCCAAGCCAACTCTGTACCACGAGTCCGGTATCGAGACTGGCGACCCATTCGGGATCAACAGGCTAGGTCAGATGGGAATGTTCCACACCATGGGAGAACTATGGCAGTTATTCTATCGAGCGCACGGAAAGGTGAGGGACATATCCGCGTGAGCAGATGGAGAATGATGGAGAAAAAGGAGTGAGAAAAATATGGCAAACACAAATTTGACAGGAACACCGACAGAAGTATTCAACAGCCGCATTTGGGGTGGCGTTGGAATGGACGACACGAACTGGCTACAAAGCCCAATCGGAAGCGACAGCGTAACAGGTACAATCTGCATGGGCGTTGTTGATGTCGTAATCACAGATGGTGATGCGGCGGCGGCTTACGATCTAGCACTAGCAACCAACCCCGTAGTTGGTTCGGAATTGATAGGAATCCTAAGCCTACACAACATTACCACGGCGGCAGGGAACGCAATCCCCGTGGCAGGGAATGTATCAACAACCACCCTGCTAAAGTTCACCGGCGCAGGTAGTGATGGTGACACGATTAGGATGTCCTTCCTATACAGGTGAAGGTGAGCCAAATGGCTCTTAGCCTTCGCTACGTTGGAAACCGCCCTTACACGGAAATCCGTTTAAGCAAGCACATCGTTGCAGGGTTTTCCCGTGGCATGATTAGGGACGACATCCCAGAGGATCTTATCAGGGACAAGTTCATTCCTATGATTGAGAACGGCGCAACGGCTTGGGAAGTAGTAGGCACTAGCAAGAAACAGGCGAAGAAGATGCTCGATGTAGTCGAAGAACCGACTCCCGTAGCAGAACCTGAGCCTGAGCCAGTAGTTGAGGAAGTAGTTGAGGAAGAACCAGTCCCCGCTACTACCGATGCAGAGGTGGATGTGGATATACTCCTAGCGGCGGCAGGTTTTGACAGCACTATGACACGAGCGCAGATGATGGCTTGGTGTTCAGACAAGGGCATCTCCGTGAACAACAGATCGACCAAGGCATCTATGACCGATGCCGCCCGTGAACACATCACGGGGGCGTCTGAGTGAACGATGAGATTGATGACGGCGTAGGTCGTTACGCAAGTCGCACCAGAATCAACCGCAGAGTCCTAGACATAGTAGGAGATGGCTCTGCTTCCATAAGCGGCACTATCGACATGAATGGGAAGATTTCCCGTATCATACTAGATATGTCTCGCATGGCAAGCAACTCCAATGGTGCTACTCAAGGCTCTATGGACATCTCAATGGATGCGGAATCAGACGGCGGAACCGATTACAAGTATTGCGAACAAGTCGCAAGTCTTGATTTCAGGACCGCAAGCAATCTAGTAGGTCACTTCCAGATTGCAGAGGGAGCGAACACGGACACAGCAGGAGCGCACCTCACAATCAACAATCCGGCAGGTGCGGCAGGATCATGGAACGGCGCGGTATGCGGCAGAGTCAAGTTCACATTGTCACTTTCTGGTGGCAAGGTCTTCACAGATGGAGCATCAAACATCGCTAAAATCACCATTCTTCATGAGTGATTAAAAAAATATATGTTAAATAGGATTGTCCCCAAGGAGTTAATTGTATGGCACTTACAGTCGAGCAATTAGGACGAACGAATGTGACGGGCAATAGGCTTACTGTTGCTCTCAAGGTAACTTTTGACGCGAGTTATCCAACTAACGGAGAAGCACTCGATCTAACTGCTTATGTTTCAAACATAGAAACCGTCCATGTTGAAGTGAGTGGCGGTTTCGTCTTCCAATACGACCGAACCAACAAGAAGTTGAAGGCGTTTGAAGCAGGTGCAGATGGAGATGCTTTGGATGAGGTCGATAACGCGACCAATCTATCAAGCGTAGTCACATATGTCACAGTCACAGGTGGACGAGCCTAATCGGGGGCTTGCCGGTGGGACTAGAAGTCGATGACCTCTGCTTTGAAGAAGCACACGAGATAGAGCGTCGTCGCAAGACACGCATGGCTGAGATAGCCACCGACGAAGGTTCTATCCACGAGGGCGACTCCCCCTTTAGCAGGAAGAACCTTGCGAAGGCGCAGACAATCAAGATGAAGTTGAGAGGTAGGGAGAGATATGACATCCAGAACATCACATCGGGAACTCGATGCACAGAATGTGGACTCCTTCATTTCTGTTGGACGCCTCGATGTGCCGGTTGTGGGTGTGACATGGATTTCAATCTGGGGAGACATGGGTGATGCATAGTGCCAAGGACATTCACACCGGGGCATAGGCCAAGTCAGCCCCTCTATCCTGATGAGTTGGTTTACACCACCGTTGCAAAGGTCGAGTCCTACTTGCAATTACCAGACGCCAAACCAACAGAGTTGATTGGAGATACAACCACAGCCTCAGAGGGAGGGCAGACTGTGATAAAGATGCCAATCTCTGGAGAGGACTATCGGAGATGGGGTTTCGCTACGGATGACGTGCTAACCATTTACGACAACGTGGATGGTCTGGGGAAATCAATTACGCTAACAGGCGTCGAATCAACAGGGTCTAGTGGAGGCGTGACTCTGAAAGCGGTCGATCCGGGGACCGCATACACGAAGGCCAATCTGGCAAAGATACAGCCGACAAGCGTACTCTCCAACTCTGGTCAAAGGGGAATAACCAAGTCTCAAGTCGAGACTCTGATAAGGAGAAGGCAGGATTACATCGACGGTATATGCAGAATCTCATGGCGACCCCACATCATGGTCGATGAGTATCAGAACTTCACCACTTTCAAGCCATACCGAAGGAGGTACTACACAGATTACGTTGGTGCGGTTTACCTTAGATACAGGCCAATCCAAAGACTCCTGCGAATGGGCGTCTGGCAGGGTGACAAGTATAGGGAACTAGCCGCCGCTCGCATACGCCTTGTCGTCAAAGACCCTCATCTATTCAATGGAACAGACAAGATATTCCTGTGTCCTAACATAGCGCATACTGCAACATTGTCAAGTGGGACATCATCGACCACATGGGCGAAGGACTTCGGTGTCAAGACCATAGCCTCTGAGATTGGCAACCTGATTAACCAAGACAGTAGCACGTCCAAAGCGGCCATACAGATTGGTAGCATGACTGAGAACAGCAAAGCACTCAATGTGAGCCATGAGTTCCTTGCTACCGCCAACAGCGACGAGGGTGATGGCAACGTCCTGATTAGTAGCATGAGATCGACCGATGAGGGAGAGATAGTCACCATTGCTGTCACGAACGAGAGTTGCTTTGGTTTCGACCTGAGCAACACCAACAGCCAGACTGTTGCTTCAACTGGTAGCACATTCACCGTTGCAGATGCCTCTGGCTTCGTACAAGGAAATGGGTTGTATTACTATGGTTCTGGCACGGACATAAAGGTAGCAAGATGCACTAGGAGCGGCAACAGCATAACCATAGCAGACGATCTCACATCAGATTTCCAATCAGGACTCACTACAAGCACCGTCGTCAAGCAAACCACATTCGATAGCGATGCCACGGATGAGCAAAGGCAGAAGGACTGGTGGTCGATAGAGGACAACGGTGCGATTATGTTCAACAACCAATACCCATTCTTTGAGAACCACAGCCTCAAGATTTCATACGTCTATGGAGAGAGGTATCTCGACAAGGCGATAGAAGACGCTTGCACAAAGTTGGTTGCCATGGACATCATGATGACCGACGACTACACGGCGATGTTCCCAGAGGGAACGCAGAACGTGGATTTGAGTTCAAAAATGCAGAAACTAGACGAAGAGGTAAAGAGACTACTAATCCCATATCAAGAGTCAATAATTGTTGCAGGTATGGGTGGTTAGTCTGTGCAAGAGAGTTACATCAAATACCTTGAGAACCTTCTAAAAAATCTAAAGGAAGTTACGAAGTCTATCTCTGAGTCTGCCCAAGCGCAGAAATCCACTTACGAGGTGGTTTTAGACAGAGAGAGGAAGATGTCTGAAATGGACGGCCTTGACTACTCTGACGAAGAACTAGAAGAACTGGCTATGATACAGGTAAACAATAGCCCTGCGGGCAAGCAGATAGAGGTATCAATAGACAAATTGGAGGATGCGTATCTTGGCTGACCCGATAATTGCTTTACGAGACATACTCCAGTCGAACTGGTCTAAACCCCCAGAGCCATCCATAGAGGACATTGCCGATCTTGACAGGGGCGATGCGAAGAGAGTCAGGATGCTCGATAGCGATGTCATTCGTATCTTTGAGACAGCACATAACGAAGCGCAACCCGAACTGCTGTATGACTATGTGAACGAACACGTCAATATCACTATCGACATAAGGTCCGTCGATAGCAGAGAGAGATTGTCGGAACTGAGGAACGAGGTCCGAAGAATCATACATGGATTCAGAAAGGGAGATGGTACGAACTTCGATCGAGCCATATTCAAGACAAGGACAGACCTTTCTGATAGGAGCAAGAAACTATTCAGGTACACGCTCCAATACGAGATAGTTACATTCAGCCTATTGGCTTCACCCGAAGAACCAATCGTAAATCCTGCATCAGGTGAAATATCTGGCCTGAACACATATCAATCCTATGACGGAGATTTAGTGACTTTGGCCGCTATGACCCCCTCTGACGGGGTATTCATCGTAGGAAGTGGGGCTAATTGGGTAGCGGAGAGCGGTGCGACTGCTAGAGCCTCATTGGGTCTGGGGTCAATGGCTACGCAGAACTCTGACGCGGTAAGCATCACAGGAGGTTCGATTGGAGGCGTTTCAGGTGTGGTGTATAGCGTTGCGGCAGGAACGGGGCTGACGGGTACGGCAACTAGCGGGGCAATCACACTCAACGTAGGCGATTTGACAATATCCGAACTAGCGGCTAATAGTCTTCAAACAAGTTCTGAGTCCTTTGCAGATAACGATACGTCGTTGATGACCTCTGCCGCTATCCAAGACAAGATTCAATCATTCGGCTTTGCTGTTCTGTCTGAAATCACATCAGGTGTCGATCTCACGGGCGGCACGGGCATCCTAATTCAGAACGAGCAGAATACAGCAAGCGGTGATTATTCTGCTACTGTCACTCTCGATCTCAAGGACGAAGACGACTTCGCATCGAACTCTGCGGTTCATGCCGCTTCTCAGCAATCCGTCAAGGCATATGTCGATACTCGCGTATCCAACCTACTAGGGGGCGCACCTGCGGCATTGGATACATTAGATGAACTAGCCGCCGCGATAAATGACGATGCCAATTTCACAGGCACAGTAACAACTGCTCTTGGCAACCGTGTCAGAGTCGATACTAACAGTCAGGGACTCACTTCCACTCAGCAATCGAATGCCCGTGCTAACATAGGTCTGAACGCAGGATCTGTTCCATCGGCAGGAACAGGAATCGACATTAGCGGCACAGGCGAGTTCAGCGTGGATGTCAGCGACTTCATGGGTAGTGGTGCGAACAACCGTGTCCTTACTGCAACAGGAACAGATGCATTTCAGGGCGAGGCCACGCTCACATATGATGGTCAGACTTTGAGAATAGACAATGGTGGCGATGAAGTAATTACCATAGGAGGAGGAGGCACAGGATACCAATCAATAGAACTCGGTGGCGATACAGGAGCATACATAGACCTCAAATCACCAAACTCGGATGATTTTGACATTAGGATTATCACAACAGGAAATGGCGGAGAAATCGTCACGGCATCTCCTTTAACCTTCAAGACTTCGACCAACAACGATGACATCACATTCGCACCACATGGTAGCGGCAAGGTCAAGTTCGGCTCAAGCGGATTCACGTTGCCAACGGCAGACGGAAGCGCGAACCAGATTCTAAAGACCGATGGAAGCGGAGCCTTGACCTTCCAAGACGACTTGAATCATATCTATGCAATCAGTTCTGCTACTGTAACTGGTGGAGCGAACATAGTCCTTACCGCAAGTGGTAGCGGTAGTGGAACAGATACAGTCAAAATCACAGGAGGCACGAACACAACTGTCTCTCAAAGTAATGACGAGATAACCATTGTATCTGCCGATACGACATATTCAGTTAGCACGGCCACAAGTGGTAGCGATGCTCGGATTGTTTTGACCGAAGGAGGTTCGGGGAGTGGTACGGATTTCGTCACACTAGCGGCGGGTTCCAACGTCACAATCTCAGAAACAGGTGACACCATCACCATAGGAGCATCATCGGCAGTCACCTATGATTTCCTAGTCGCACAGACAAGTGGAGATAATGACAACCCTGCATTGAGGCTCGACCCAAGTTCAGGTAGCAACGATGACGTTACCATCGTGGGGGGTACGAACGTCACAGTAACTAGGGACAGCAATACACAACTGACCATAGCCTCGACTGACACTAACACCCAACTATCGACAGAGCAGGTGCAAGACATAGTGGGGGCGATGGTGGATGGGGGGACGGAAACCAACATCGCAGTCACCTATGATGACACAGGCGGGAAACTGAACTTCGTATCAACCGACACTAACACTCAACTGACTCAAGAGCAAGTCGAGGACTTCGTAGCAGGAGTAATCACGGCAGGATCTAACATAACCAAAACCTACGACGATGCGGCAGGAACTCTAACGCTTGCCGCCACAGATACCAACACTCAACTCAGCACGGAAGAGGTGCAGGACATCGTTGGGGCAATGGTGTCTAGCAACACGGAAACGAATATTTCTGTCACATACGATGATACTGGTGGCAAGTTGAATTTCGTTTCAACTGACACTAACACGCAATTGACCCTTCTCGATGAGGATGACTTTTCATCCAATAGTGCTACTGCCGCCGCCTCTCAGCAATCCATTAAGGCATATGTGGACGGCAAGACCGCATCCATAGTCGATTCCGCCCCTGCGGCCCTAGATACTCTGAATGAATTGGCGGCGGCTTTGAACGATGATGCTAGTTTCTCGACCACGACCGCAACCTCGCTTGGCAACAGATTGAGGATTGACGACAACCAGTCTCTCACTAGCACACAACAGGCACAGGGTCTGACTAACTTGGGCATTACTGCATCCTTAGCAGAAATCAATATTCTTGATGGTGGATTATCCGCATCCGACATTCCTAGTTTGGCTACTTCAAAGATTACAAGTGGCACATTTGCCAATGCTAGAATATCTCAAGGAAGCGTGACTCAACACCAAGCCGCCCTTTCCATAACAGAATCACAAATTAGTGATCTTGGGTCATATATTACTGCACCTAGAACAGTCACCGCAGGTGGCAATACATTAGCCAATGGTGAAACGCTTGCATTTACCGCAGGTAGCAATGTCACAATTACAGAAAGCGCAGGTGCGGTGACAATTGCCGCTACTGATACAAACACCACATACGGGGTGGGTAATGGTATTGGATTATCTTCAACAACTTTCTTTGTAAATGCAGGTAATGGACTAGCACAAACAAGTAATGGGTTGCAGATAGCAGACCCTGCTACTTTAGATCAACTAACCGAATCCACAGATGCCACCGATGACAAGATTCTGCTTTGGGATGAGTCTGCCTCTTCATGGAAATATATGACGATAGACGATCTCCAAGATTCCATCGACACCGCTTCAAGTGGTAGCGGGGCAGTATCAGCAGTCGCCAACGGTGCTAACAATAGGATAGCCACATTCAGTAGTGCTGACGCTCTGAACGGCGAGGCCAATCTCGTATTCGATGGAACAAGCCTCGGAATAGGTACTGCGAGTCCTGCCTTCCCCCTTCATCTGAAATACACAGACAATGACACCGGCCCCGAAGGAGGTCATCAATCGGGTGCATCAGGGACAGTCGGTGCAAACGCACAAGGCGGCGGACTGTATATCGAAAATGCCTCACAGACAGATGGCTCTTATGCGGGCATCACATTCAGAACCGATACTGCCGATGCTAGGATTGCATGGCAATCAGTAGGGTCGAGTCTCGTCAATGAAGGGCAGTTGTCGTTCTATCTCGACACCAATGACGCGGATAACGCGAGTCCTAGTTCGGTATTTACTCTTGAAGAGGTTCTAAGACTCAGAGCCGGAAGTTCTGATTCAGATAGTAATCAGGGATTCAACAGCGTTGATCTGCCTGTCAATGATGCAAGGCTGAGATTGGGTGCTTCTCAACAATTGGAGTTAAAGTTCGATGGTTCGCATACACGCATAACTCACGATGCGGCAACAGACTCTTGGATGATATTCAAGAACGAGGATGGCGCAGGTTTCCAATTCAACATCGGTAGCGAGAAGGGCATTGAGATAAACAAGAATGATAATGTTGAGTTGTATTTCAACAACGTAAAGAGAATAGAAACAACGAGTGGGGGTGCGGCAGTCACAGGTTCTTTGGGGCTAGGCACTACAAGCCCTGCGGCTAAATTGGACTCAAGGACAGGTTCGGGCTTTGCTCTTATTGCCGGTGCTGATGTGAATGCCACGACACTCACCGATAACACTAGGAAATTCGCAAGATTTGGTGCGCCTCATTACGATACTGACGAAGAACCCGTCACCATACTAACAGCAGATTCCGATTCTGCATATTCAAGAATCTCCATTGGCGGAGGGACAAGTGCCGGTAATGCTCCTTCTCAGATTTTCTTCCATACCGGAGCCAACACAACGACTCTCGGCAACAATAGCGCAACTGCGGCAATCACCTCAACGGGTTTGGGAATAGGTACTACAAGTCCCGGTCACAAACTCCACGTTGCTAGTCCTGCCGATGATGCAGGTGACTATGCCATCTATGCAGAAGAAGGGAACGATAACTACGCCGCACTTGTGAATAGGCATTCAGCAAACAGGAGAACGGCTCTGTTCTATCGAAACATACACGCAGACTACACGGCTCAACCTATGGTCGAGATGCACAACGATCATGCGAGTGATGACCAAACTGTGTTAAAAATCACACAAGATGGCTCAGGACACGCATTAACCGCAACAGGTGGTAATGTCGGAATAGGCACTACGAGTCCTGCACAAACACTAGATGTAAGTGGAAATATAAAAACGGACAACAAACTATTCGTTTCTGATTCATTCCTTAGAGATGATGGTGCTAATTTCAAAGTCGTTGGTGAGTCCCAAACGCAGTATCAGGTACAGGGACAATACGGGGCGCATATCTTCTATGTTCAAGATGGAAGCGGTTCTGCACCGAACAACTACACAGAAGTCTTCAAGGTCAATTACTTGGGCAACCTTGAACTTGGTAACAATAGAGATAGACTCATTGAGGTCAAAGATACTGCCCATGATACGGCAGGTAAAGACCTCATAATATCTGCCGGAGATACTACTGCCGGAACTACAAACAACATAGCAGGTGGAGACTTAATCTTTGAAGGTGGCATAGGTAAGGGAACCGGCGCAGGTGGAGCAATATCCTTCAAGGTCGCAAATGCAGGTAGTAGTGGAAGTACGCTGAACACACTAGCAACTGCGATGACAATAGCAGATGATGGAACGCTAGAGCATATGAAGAATAGTGACGCAATAGCATATCACGGCAGAGCGGCCATAGGGTATTCTGGACATAGCGACTATGCCGCTTTCGGCCATCTTGACACATTCGATACCGGAGGCTATGCCTTACTTCAATACGCAGATGGAAGAACATTCCTAAATGCAGAAGCCGGTCAGTCTATCAGATTCAGAATACACAATAACGATAAGATGATTTTGACCAATACAGGTAAAGTCGGAATAGGTACTGATAGTCCTAGTGGAAAACTAACTATCACAGATTCAGGACACGACATGATACACCTGAACAGGACTGTGGACAATGAAGGATACGGGATGGGAATCATCGGGAGAGCAGGGAACGATTCATCCACAACCGCCGCACATGAGTATGCCGGAATCTTCATGCAGATAGAAGATCATACAGCCGGTGCAGAAAAGGGCAGTATTGCATTCAATACTTCAACAGGTGGAGTTGCGGCAGATCAAGGTAGCACTCATGCTATGCAGATTACGAGCGATAACAAGGTTGGGATAGGGACTTCATCTCCAACTCATTCACTACACGTTGTAGGAAACGCAATGATTCAGAAAAACGAGTCCGATTCCGAGAATCTTATGCTAAGGCTCAGGGATTCGTCAGTCAATACGATTGGAGAGAGAATAGGGATAGAGGGCTATTGGAACAGCGTTCCTGCCGGACACATAGAGTTTGAACTAACCAATGTCGGAACAGGCGCGGCGGCTATGGTGTTCAGCCCCCATAGTGGAAGTAGCACTACGAACGAAGCCCTGCGAATCGCGGCTGATGGCGTAGTCACAACGGCTTCTGATCTAACGGTTGGAGGCAACCTGACCGTAAGTGGTACGACCACCACTCTCAACACCGCCACTCTCACAGTCGAAGACAACATCATTGTCCTAAACAGCAACGTCACAGGGACACCTGCTGATGTCGATGCAGGTATTGAGGTTGAGAGGGGAGATGAGACAAACCCCACGTTCGTCTTCGATGAAGGACAGGACATTTGGAACGCCACGACTCCGGGTTCTGGTAACAGTTTCATAGCGAACAATGCCAATGGGTACATCGCGCTTGGGCCTCAGAACAGCAGTTATGCTCACATCACAACAGACAGAGGCAGATTTTACTTTAATCGTGATTTAGTAATAGGGGAAAACGCAATCTCATCCTACAACGGTGACTTCGCCATTAGAAGGAATCAGGATTCGCAAGACCAGATTACAGTCAAGGAACACGCGATGTCATTCACATCTGACAACAATGTTGTCATGTCAATTGATGGAACTAACAAGAGAGTCGGAATCAACGAAGGGACTCCTCAGAAGGATCTCCACATCAAGAACCTCAACGAGGCGACAATCCTGCTCCAGAAGTCCGAGGCGGGTGAGCATTACCCACGAGCGACCGTGCAGTCGGCAGTCAATGTCCATGCGGCTGACATTGCAGGTGCGCTCTCCGCTAACGCAACGAGCATGACCATTGACGGATCGGGTGCTAGTAGTTTCGCATCGAGTGGCAGGGCAGAGATAAGAGCCACTCAGGATACGTTCACCTACACGGGCAAGACCGACAATGGCGATGGCACATTCACGCTCACAGGCATACCATCAAGCGGTGACAATGCGATAGCGGCTGTGGATGACAATGCGGTAGTCATCAACCACCCTGAGACATTCACGATTGATGGAGGTAGTGGACAATCAGCCATGCCCACAAGCGGGACATACTACATTCACAGGACAGGTGACTCCTTTACTGCTGATTACAGTTTCAATTCTGGAACAGGCATTGGTACGTTCACCAATGTAGTCGGACTGAGGGAGAGCCTACTCGATGGCGACATCGTGGACTCGGATAGCCCCACAACAGCAGTCATCGGCTTCATGGGCAACGACCAGAGTGGAAGCGGCGGTAGGATTGGTTCCTCGATAAGCCATGTGGCTAGATCTGCCTTTGGGGATTACAGGCTAGACTTCGGTGCGGGTTCTTATCTCCAAAAAGACCCCTACTACCAAGCAAACGAGTTCAACTACTCAGTCGAGACTGAGCCGAGGATGTCCATCTTGGATAACGGATTGGTCGGAATAGGCACTACGAGTCCGGCAACTAAACTTCATGTGAGTGGTTCAGGAGTGCAGAAAATAAAGGTCGAATCCACAGACAACGAAGCGGCAATAGAGTTGGCATCCGATTCAAGCGGGCCGTGGGTCATGTATTCTGCTAACAGTTCTGATGATCTCCGTTGGTATGGAAACAGCGCAGTAAGAATGGTGCTGACCTCTGCGGGTTATCTCGGAATAGGGGCCGATACGAGTCCTGACTATCCTTTGTCAATATCTAGCGCATCTGGATTAGCAATTCAAACGGGCAGTCCACTCAGAGAGAAGCGAATCTATGCAACTACGAGCAATGATGGTTCACCCTTCGATGAGATGGTCTATCATTCCAAAGGAAGCACAGGAGGTTGGTCGGGACAACACACCTTCATGGTGGATAAGAACGGGTCAAGCACATACGAGGCTCTTAGGATAAGAGATAGTGGAGATGGTGCTAACTCAATAGTTGCGGTGACACATAAATTAGGAATAGGCACTACGAGTCCCGATGCACCACTTCATGTCAAAAGCACCGCAACTGGCACGTTGTTGTTGCTAGAATCAACAGAGGCGGGTAATGCCTCCGCACCTACATTCGACTTGTATAGGCATTCTGCTTCTCCCGCCGTGAACGATGTTATCGGTAATATCAAGTTCACAGGCGAGAATGACAATGATGAGAAAGTGACTTATGGTGAAATCATAAACTTCATTGAAGATGAAACCGATGCTACTGAAAATGCCGCATTCCAATTCAAACTGTATGAAATGGGAACTCCAAGAGAGAACCTACGAATTGCATCCAACCAAATCACATTCAACAATACCGAGAGAAACGTGGATGTGTTGATGAAGTCAGACGCGGGTGATGCAACCTTCTTCGCTGATGCTAGTGCCAATCGTGTTGGAATAGGCACTAACAGCCCTTCGACTATACTAGACGTGGCAGGTGACATAACCGCAGAGAGGTTGAATCTCAACAAGGCTAGTGGCTTTGCTAGTATAGAGGTTGGTGGCCCATCAGGTGCTTTCATAGACATGAAGACTCCATTCTCCGATGACTTCGATGCTCGGCTAATCACAGATGGAAACGGACTTGACATCATCATGGCAGGTGCAAGCAAGGATATTACCCTGAAGACAAATGGCACACAAAGAGTAAAGGTGGAAGATGCTCTCACAACGGTCAATACTACACTACTTGTATCCAACACCCTTCCAGAATTAAAACTGATAGATACTGATGCTACCAATGACCCAACTGCTCGCATCATCAATAACAATGGTAGTTTGAGCATCAGAGCAGATAGTGAGAACGTAGGGACAGGAGGACACATTCTCTTTGAGACATCGGGTTCAGAGAAGATGAGACTGAGCGATGCGGGCAATCTAGGAATAAACGTGTCTGCCCCTTCTTACCCCATACACATTGACCACAATGCGACAAACCCCGCTACGGACGGCGACTTCGCCATCTTCATCGATCACGACTCATCAGGAAGCGGAGCGACAGGTGGCGACAGGGAGCAAGGCGGTTTGTATATTGATGCGGATTCATCTGCAACGGGCGGCGACCAATCCAACGAACACCGACTGTACGGTATCTGGTCGGATACGAGGCTAAACGGCGATGGAGATGCCGATGCGGTCTATGCCGTTTATGGATATGCAGAGACACAGAGAGCCGGTAGCCCCACTACTGCGACCACCAACGTGGCAGGTGGCTACTTCGTGGCGGCGAGTGACGATTCGACTGCGAACTCCACAGTAAGTGCCATGTATGGTTCTCTTGGATATGTATCGCTACAAGACACCGGAATAGTATCGAATGCTCACGGTGCGCGTGGACAGACCATAGTGAGTGGAAACAGGGCTACGAACCTACCGAACATCAGAGGCGTTTCCTCCGAGGTTGATATTGGTGGTAGCAGGACAGGCGGCGACATCACGATAACATCAGCAAGGGTGTACGAGGGGTTCTTCGATCATAACGTGGACACAGGGGCGGGTGATGCGGCAGTCGTCACCGATGCGTATATGTGGTACGGGAACTACTCTGTGACCCAAGCAGACCAAGTTGGTACTAAGTGGGGTATGTACCAGACCGGCGAGGACAAGAACTACTTCTCCGCGCCTTTGGGAATCAACGACACCACTCCAAGCGGTGACTTGGACATCATAGGCGGAGGGGGAGGCAACGGTGACATAAACCTCAGTAGGACAAGCGGTGCAACAGTCAATGTCCAAGCACAGGCGAGCGCAGGAATCATCGGAACTACGACAAATCACAACTTCCAACTCAAGACCAACGGTTCCGTGAGGGCGACAGTCACAACTGCGGGCTTAGTCGGCATTGGTGACACAACACCCAACGCCATGCTAAAGGTCGAATCGACAGATGGTAGCGTCCCGACAATTTACGCTTATCGTAATGATTCAAGCACATCAAACCCATTAGTAACTTTGGTTGAGGATAGCGTTTATGCTGATAACGCAACATTGTATGTTAGGACTGACAGAACAGACGGTGCTATACCTTCTATTCAAGTGGAAGGCGGTGCGGTCACGGTAAGCGGGCCTAATGGGTGGAACACTTGGGAGAAGGAGACTTTCTATCGAAAAGCCTACGGAACCGCATCAGGCGATGGCTCAGGGTTATACAATCTGAGTCACGATGGTCAAGGTACTATCAATAACTTCACTCTGCCATATGATGCCAAACTACGAGCAGTCGTAATCACATACAACTTCTCTTCCTCACAGACTAGCACAGCAGACCAAACTTGGAGACTTTTTCATAGTGCTGATGCGGCTAACGTGGTTTCAGACTTCACCTTCGATGTGGCGAACGACATGACGAACGCGCACGGGAATCTCTATGTGTATGTCGCTTCGGGCCTTGATGTGACTATGAACAAGTTGAAGACATATGCCTTTAGAAGGCAGTCAGGGACACTCAACATACACAATGTCGTAAGGGCTGATATTTACTTCACAAGGCACACAGCAAACTTCTGAGGCGATAACATGGAACACATAGGAGAGAAGAAAGTCGAGGAAATAGAAGTGCCAATCTTCGATGAGGATGGCAATGTGATAGACATCAAAATCGAGAAGAAAGTCTCATGGGGTCTGCCAAAGGGAGTTAGTGGCCCCTACTATGATGAAAGCATAACCGATGATAATAGGTTAGCAGAGGATTGGCATGAGATTAGGGAACACAGAACAATCCTGTTGAGAAAGGTCGATGTCTATCAAGGGGTAATCATTTACAATACCTTGACCAAGACCAAGCAGAATCAATTAGCCAAATACAGACAAGATCTGTTGGACATCACCAACATGGACAGTCCCGAAGAGGCTATGCAGAACTTCCCTAAAGCACCTAAGTGGCTGAAATAGTCCTGTTAGGACTGACATCTTTATGAACCATTTATGTCTGGACTAGGATAATGACTGATGAAGGGCAGACTACTATATCAATGGAAGACGCAGTAAGAATATTGCAGATAGATAACGGTGACAAGACCGCATATCTGAACGTTTTGCAGAATTTTGTTTCAGGAGTGGAGTCTGCCTTGGGAAGTCTCAAGAGAGACATCTCTCAAATAAACAATGGAATAGCCGCTAGAAACGCCGGATCTTCACAGCCAGAAACCGACGTTATAACGGAAGACGAGGCAGAAGAAGACTCAGATGAGTCCGAAAAGGCAGATGAATAGAACTGCTTAAGGACAATTGACCTTCTAGTTCCGCTCGATAGCAATGGCAAATGCGTTATTCAAGGGTGATTTGGCCGAAGTTTCGTTCGGCAAAGAAACAGGACTACGCTGTGATGGGGCAACTTGGACACTTACGTCCACTTCTGGCAGTACGAGCGTCATAACTGTGGGTTCAAGTGCATACTGGCACACCGGCTCATCGACCGTCGTCGAGATGCCGGACAATGCTCTGGTTGGATGTGTGTTGAGGATCGAGGGAGGAACAAACTTCTCCGCAGATAACTTCGCAACCACTCGTAGGTCATACTACATTACGGCCAATGACACGTCACTAGGTACGATTACTGTCCAACCGGCATTGGCTACGAGTGCATCTCAAGCGGCGGGTGGTTCTGATAACCTAGTAATCGACTCATTTAGAACGCCTACCTTTGAGGCAGGGATGTCTGATGCTACGAACAGTCAGAAAGTAAAGAGCGACCAATTCATAGGTCTGCTAGAGTCATTCGCACTACCGGAACCTCAGATTGACGTGAGGAAGCAACACGTCGTTGGCTTGGGCAGGGATGTCAATGTGATAACAAGCGGAAGAGAGACTCTCGATGGGGGAAGCATCTCTCTCAACGCTCACACTCTGAGGTGGATGAAGTACGCTCTAGGAGGTCACACCGCCAAGAGTCAAGGAGAGTTGGCTACAAAGACAGGCTCAAGCAACACGGTTAGTGCGAAGCCATTCAATATCGTTGATGCAGTCAGCGCGGCGACTTACAAGGCCGAGAAGGTTTCCAATGGAAACGATGTGGACATAGCCTCCGTGGCAACTAGCGGAACGGTGTTCTCCGGCCTCGACAGCCTTAGTGGGATTGCCACGGGTGACAACGTGCTAATAGGTGCAAAGTCCACTTCGACATCAAGCGATGACACGGTGCTAGTGACAGACTCCAAGAATATCTTCGTATCGACTAACGCGAGTGGAGGAGTCCTCAAGGTCGTTAGCGGAGGGGAAATCAAGTACGCATCGTATGGGGCAATCTCATCACACACGATTCAGACGATCGCAGACATAGACTCAGGTGCGGCTACTGCGGCTCTAGCGGCAGACAAGACGATATTCCTCCTCCCACCACTAGCCGCCGCCTGTTCGGTTGGAGATATTCGTTTGAATGTCGGTGCGACTCTGAGAGCCTTGTTCTCCGTGGGTGACTACGTTCAGATCATAGACTCAGAGACTCACAACATACCCGGACAGGACGATGTTGCGCCCTCTGTGTTCAAGCACGAGGTCAGGAGGATAATCGCCACCGATGGAGACTTCATCTATGTCGAGGAGCCATTCATGTTCTCTCACGCGGTAAACAAGTGTGGAATCGACAGGATAGTCTATTCCTCCAATGACGCAAGGGGCAGTCCAAACATCAACGCCACTACGAAGGAGTTGCAGAACGGGGTTGAACACACCTTCTTCGGCCACACCACCCTCCCCTCCTTCATGATTGAGCAGTCGTACAGGAACAGCGATGAGACACCCGGCGGCGAGCAATTGCTTAGGATGTATAGTGGTTGCAAAGTATCCGAGGCATCCTTGTCCGCTAACACGGAAGGCGAGTTGAAGTTGGAGGCATCTTACCAAGCAACGAGGCACTACACAGATACCAACAATATGTTCTCTCCCCACAGGATGTTTGAGAACACAGCCAACACCACCGCAAATCGAAAGGTGAGTGGAATTGCTACTAGCGGAGAGAAACCATACCTCTTCCAAGACATCAGCATATCCGTTTTCGGTCGTCCGGTCTTGAGAGCAACCGAGTTCAACATCTCAGTCAGCAACAGCACGGAAGCAAGGTGGTACATCAGGGGTTACGAAGGAACCACGCAATCCACCGATCAAGTGCAGAGGGGTGCTACCCAGATGCCTCTTGACATAACTGAGGCAAAGAGAGAATACTCATTCACATTCAAGGCATTGGTGGAGGATGACAGGTTCTGGGACGAACTCAGGCAAAGGAAGCATCACAAGAACACGAATGACATAACCTTCACCCTAACTAAACCCGGAAGTGCTACCACAAGGGAGAGTGCTACCATTACCGTTGAGGACTACACCATAATGAAGTCAGATCATCAATTGCCAGATGACAAGGGGCCGATAATCGCTGATGTCGAATTGGTTGTAAGACACATGAAGATAACTGAAAACAATCCATATTTCATTATGTGAGGAAATCTTGAATAACCATTGACAGGAACGGTATAACGATGAGAGTCAAGGGATTCGTCACATTAAACGGTTCAAGAGAGAGACTGGATTGGACTATTGGTGCAGATGGTTCCATCATTGAGGGTCCGGGCCTGAGCGCACACGGCATCGTCATTGAGGGTACAATGGTAGCACCAGAGCCAGAGCCAGTAGTGATAACAGATGGTTACGACGAACAAACCGTCACGCAATTGAAAGTCCTACTAACGCAGAGAGATGAGCCTGTCTATGGCAACAAACAGCAGTTGATTGACAGGTTGAGGGCGTGGGATGCCAACAACGAGGGAGGAGCAAGTGTCGCAGAAGATGCTCCTGCCGCAACAGGGGAAGATGTCGGAGCAGGAGATGGAGATGACTTTAATCCCCGTCTTCCCGAAGATGAAGAAGGTGATGTGAGTGGCTCTGAAAGCGAGTGATTTCCTAGCGGGTAAGTCCGCAGAGAGGCACGAGGTCGAAACGCCCGCAGGTGTCCTAGTGGTTTACGTCAAGCCCATGACTTGGATACAACAGCAGGAAGCCATATCCAAGTTCGTCGATTTCGTAATCGAAGGAGAGGACATGAAACCCCGGATAGACTTCGGGGGATATTGGCAGTACGTCCTCAGAAACTGCATCACGGACACAGAGCCTAAGATCGAGAAGAAGGACTTGGTGAACCTGAGTCCAGAAGTCGGGGCCTCATTAGTCGAGGTTCTGCCCGGAATAGACTCATTGATAGCGACTATGACCGGCGGTGAACCCCGCCCTTTGGAATAACGCACTCTGATCTCAGGTCATTCATCACGTCAGGCGGACTAATCAATCCGTTCACTCCAGAACAGAGTGCAATGCTCTCCTTCCAGACCATAACATTCGTTTTAGGTAGTCATTTCAATTGTCCTCCACATATGTGGGACGACCAACCAGTCGATCGGGTTTACCTAGACTACCTAATGGTGAGGGTAAATCAAGAGCAACAGACAGAGGAGATGAAGAAGGCTCGTAAAGAAGCCGAGCGTTATAACGCCGGAGGAAACCGAAATAAGGGGAGGCCCTTACGGACTACAAGTGATAGTGCCAACCTTGACGACTTCTTTGAGAGATTCAACCAACAATTAAGTGAGCAGGACGGCGAATAGAATGGCAAAGGGAACGATTGCTGAACTAGAAGCATCCCTTTTCAGACTTAATCAATCTGGGCGACAAGAAATTCCAATTAAGGTAAGACAGATAGCAGTAAACAAGGCACTTACTAAGACGCTCGGTCCATTTTATGACATATACCGAAATATGATTTCAAACCTTAAGACACTAGCGGATGTGTTCAAAGCAGTCCTAAAACCAATAACTCTATTCAAAGGATTATTTGATGCTATTCGTGGCAATCTATTCTTCCTCATCGGCGTCATTACCCTAGTGGGTCTTGCTTTCGTTGCCATGGGTGACAAAATAGGAGGAGTAGGTGATGCCCTCACCATATTCGACGGCCTCTTACAAGGCACAGGCATCACAGTAACCGACCTCAAATCGACCTTTGATGCCTTTGTCAATGGCGTGGTTGTGACCTTTGAGGCTCTAGGAGTGGCATGGAGCGTCTTCGTAGCAAATCTTCAACAGACCGGACTACTAGATTCCCTGATGACTGCCTTTGATGGTCTAGGCACGGGCGTAAGTGCAATCTTCGCTTCTGTGAACGAGGCCTTTGCGATTCTCGGTATCGAAGGAGGCAACCTCGGTGAGACACTCACGAACATAATCAATGGGGTGTTCGCATTCCTCACGGCAAGTGGTTTCATTGAATACTTCAACGAGTTGATTGTGACATTCGGAATGTTAGGCGAGACTGCGGGCATAGTCATAGGGGCGATTATAGTGTTGATTGCCAATATCGTGAAGGAAGCAACCACATCGGGAACTATCTTGAATACAATCGTGAAAGGCATTGGCACGGTCATTGGTGGCGTACTAAATGTTGTTTATGGCATAGCAACCTTCGTTCTAAAAGGAATTCAACTTTACTTCCAAGGAATTCAATACATAGCCACCGGAGGTATAGGGGAGATAGCGGACTTTTTCAGCGAAAAGTTTGGTGATATGTATGACTCTGCTGTTGATTTCAAGGATGGAGTTTCCAAGGCCCTTAGTGGAATGTTCGATTTCTTGATGACTCCAATCGACTACATCCTAGACAAGATTGATGAGTTGAAGAACATAGACTTGGGAAGCATAGTGCCTGACTTAGGAGATATAACGGGTGGCTTGGCCTCTCTGAATCCGTTTGCTCAGGGAGGCATAGCAAGAGGCCCTGACTCTGGTTACGCCGTAGCCCTGCACGGCACAGAGGCCGTCGTGCCACTACCAGACGGTAGGACGATACCCGTGACTCTGCAAGGAGCAGAGGGGATGGGGGGTGGATTCACCGCCAACATAACGGTCAATAGCACGGGCGGAGATCCCAACGCGATAGCCAGAGCAGTAAGCATGGAAGTCCAGAAGGCATTCCGGTCGAGGTCTAGGTCTGGCGGGTACGGGAGGGGTATCTGATGCCGAGGATTCAGATGATACACAGGGATAGCACCGTCACGGAGTTGGATGCTGACAGGATAACCTTCAACGTACAGAGGGAGGTGACTCACTACCCCATCGCCATCATCAACACCCGTGTCGGTCTGGACTTGAACCAGTCACAAGTGGGCATAGCCGTTAGCGGGATATTCACGGACGACACAGACGCGACAGGAGGAGCCGGTTCATCCATGACGATTGACACCTCAATCAACGGCAGTCAGTCCCTTCAAGCGACGTGGTACGAGTTGTATGCAAGTTGGAACGCGGTCAAGTCTGACTTGGATGGCGTTAGCATACGATTTCAGACCACCGGGCAAATCAATGCTAACTTGGGAGAGGACATCACATTGCAATTGAAGAACGGATCTGGCTCATCGACAGTAGCCACCAACAGCATCATCGTGATTAACATCTCCTCGACGACCTCCTCTGATAGCCTAGCCGATACGATTGCTAGTGCAATCAACAGCGCATCGGTCAAGGTCAATACCGCTACTACTGGTTGCTCATCCATATTGACCGTCACACAGGCATCTGGTCAGATGGAGACACTATCCCAAGATGCACAGGGCGGCTCCGGTTTCAACGGCGAGCGAATCACAATCAAGAACACGGTCGAGGGGGCTAACGGCGACCATGTAGTAACCGTGTCGAAGGATGACGCAGGAGCGACGTGGAGCAATCAGTTCCTAGTCACCAGTATGTCTGGCGGAGCATCGAGTCAGAAGAAGACCATGGAGGACAAGGTACAGGACTTGCTCAATCTCACCAACATGAGCGCAGGAGGTGCTTTGGTATCTCCAAACGCGATAGCAGGTTCCGTCATAGACATACCAGATGGTGTCTCTTCCAAGGATGCATCCCGCTTCCTCCGCGTCGATCAGATGAAGACGGTAAAGAAGTATGTGGTTGGAGTCAGAATACCATATGAGTCACTAGCATCGTCCAGTTCAGGAAGCAAGGTGCTAAGGCAATACCTGATTCCATCTGGAGTGGGAACCGACTTCTCCTCCGAGGAGAACAACCGGGCCTTCGACCCCACTACCGTAGTGAACAACGAGACTATCCGACCAAACCCATTCTTGGAGCAGGGAGTTGCTATCCCTGCCGTTCTCAAGAGTTACAATCCGACCTTTAACGCAGGTGATGGTTATTGGGGCTACGAGTTAGAGTTCGCGGCAGTCGAGCAACTGGTGGGTATATGATATGGGGATTGTCAGACTACATGGCAAGGCACTACGATTCAATGGTCTTACTGATGGTCTGGTAGTCCCAACAGGCAAGTTTCGTGAGTCTGGAGTCGATTTGCGTCCCAATGAGTTTGCAGGGACTGTCAATGCCACGAAGAGTCACGCCACCAAGATTGGCAGAATGCATCAGGACTCCATGTCGAACCCGCTCAACTCCCTGAGAGGCGCATTCACGATCGATGCGTACATCGTGCCAGACTATGGTGGAGTGATAGTCCACAAGGACAATGCATTCACCTTGAAGTACGGCAATCCCTTCTCTGAGGGCAAGATAGTCTTTGAAGTCCATACGGAGGACAGGCCATACTCATTGACGACGAGTTTCAACGCACCAGTAAACACGAGCAGTAACTCAGGAGTCTATTCATCATCCTACAATGCACACAGGCCACACGAGATGACGGTGGGGACGCAGGGGCTAGTCCTAGTCACCGCCCAATACTCGCAGGACGAGATACGCCTGTTCGTGAATGGGGACATAGTTGCAGAGTTGAACCTCGGTGGGGACGGGGGGCTGATGCGGGAGGCATCCTCCGACCTCTTCATCGGTGGACAGGGCGGCGAGTTCCGTGGCATGATAGAGAGCGTGAGAATCTGCCAAGGCATCCACCCCCCCACCCTCCAACCCCTCGCCAAGATAGACAACACCTTCGGACTCTGGACGTTCGATGATGAGTACGATATACCGGATGTTCACTTCTTCGATCATGCAAGGCCGGGTACGTCCATGCAAGGAAGGGATGGGCCGAACACCCATGATGGTCTGCTTGAGATACCCATGGTCGGGATAGGCTACGACTTCAACACCACCCACTTCAAGATACGAGACTACCCTGCCAATCCGGGTAGTGTGACAGACAGGTACACGGCCCTTGAGAAACTAGCGGCATTGACGCAGGGCATACCCTTAGAGGAGGTCAAAGACCAATCATACTACACATCGACATTGGATTTGACCAATGACGCATACTTCTCGACCGTCAAGTCCACGGTTCTCAATGCGGTGATTAACCACTCAGCGACAAGCCCGACGACAGGCACGGTCACACCACCCGATTCCCAGAAGGTCAGGTTCGCTGATGGCAACGTGCTATCCACCTCCTCCACATCGACATTGAACCCATCAATCAATAGGGTCGAGAGAGTCAGGATAACGGGTCTGGACTTTGCTAACAACCGGATAAACTGCACATCTGTGATACTAGCCAACGATGCCGCCAATGGGACCGTGGACAACCTGCCAACCACACAGGGACACTTGTTCGCTCATACGGACAACACGCCCGTATGGTTCACTCTGGGAAATGCAGACCTCCTAATCGATCCGGGCAACGAGAACACCGACGCTTCGGTGAACGGACAAAGAAAGAGAAGGACAGATACATTCACCTTGGCCCAATTCGTCCAAGGACAGAGATTCTCTGACGCCTCTGGATACTCCAACGATGCGTACTTCATCTCTCTCAAGAGCAGAAGCACCGGATCGACCGATGCGGACACGTTATACGACCCGGCAACGACATACCCTGCCATGGGTGCTTCAACATCGTACAGCCTCGTTGAGGGCGATTTCTTCCTGCGTATGCTACCTACTCCAGATGAGCAGATCGTCAAGCAGACCGTCCAAGGAATCGCTAACACGTTCAAGTATGTGGCAGACGAAGTTTCAGTCTCTTCGCTTGTCTCTGAGAATCAGCAAGTCATCGTTACAGAGCCGGTTTACCATGGCTCCGTGTCCAAGGTAATCAACAAAGCAAAGACGGTTTCTGGTACAGACTCAGGAAGCAGTAGCACGAACGTATTCAATAGGATAGTGACTGAGAGCGGAATTGGTTTCTATGACAATAGCGTCGGGCAGAATCTGTATGCATCAACGAGAGATGAGATTGTCGCAATCGCAGTTTCTGATCCCAAGCCATTCATGTTGAAAGGGTTGGACACAGAGCATACGGCATCTCTGTCTAATGGCGTACCAACCAACGATGCTTATGTCAGACACCTGTCCCCTGAAAAGGAGTCTAGGATTGCAGTCATAGAGTCTCCCCAATTGCTAAAGAATGCAGGAGGGCCGAATGAGATTTTAGTCCATTACAATGCAATTGACCTAACCGGAGAGATAGTTGCGGGTACGAGCCTAGCATCTGGAGATGTGAGTACCAAGTTCCGCCCCGACCACGCCACAGGCAATGCGGCCTATCTGGTCGTGTCTAAGACTGTCCCTAGTGGTAGTGCTGTCTTTGGTAGTCGGACTGTCTCAGATTGGCTTAGACGGCCTTATTCGGGCAACCAAACAGACGGTGATGCCATACTCTTGAATGTCACCGCTCCGGGTGGCTTGGTCAGCCTACCGACTACCACATTCAATGACAAGCCCGCATCAGGCACACTCTCATCGAACCCGACAGGAGACATCACCCCCTCGCCATTCATCAACATCGAGGATACCGTGTATTCAGTAGGCACAGGGGTCCAAGGGTATGGTGTACCACAAGCAGTAGCATCAATCAACACCCCAGATAGCACCAGTAACTCTGACTTCCACACACTATACTTCGCATCTGGAGGGGCTTCAAACAATAAGAATCACACCTCATCCCAGATAACCCCCTCATCATTGAGGCGTAGCAACCTATGTGGTTTCGATGTCATCGACAATGAATTGACAGGCAATGAGAACCTAGTCCTAGTTCACCCTACGAACAAACTCAGGACATCCATGCTCAATGATGTAGCAGACGATGCAAAGTCTCCGAGAGACTCCGCCTTGGTCACTTTGGAAAAGACCCTGATGCGTGGTAGGATCGAGGAGATAAGTCCAACAGCAGGTCAGGGACAGTCGTCAAGCACCGTGATAAACGGACGTTCTGTTTTGATGGACATCCTTGACCACAGGTCACAAAGGGACTTCAATCTAGGACAGGGTTCGCCCGTCAAAGAGATAGGAGACATGGGGACTCCTACTGTGACTATGACTCTGGGAGGGTTGGGTCAGGGTGGCATAGATATACAGCCCGTATTCACAGAACACCCGTTCTTGCCCGGATGGAAGGACAAAATCGTGGGGACAGGAAATGCATCAGTAAGAAACGACAAACAGGCCTCGACTTACTATGCATCCACTAGGGCATTGACGGAGATACCCTTGTTCCCGTCCATGTTCTTCGATGTTGATGGGTTGCTCTCAGCAGACAACGATGCTAGAACTCCCATACCGGCGAACAAGAAATTCAAGATGACTGTCGATTGCACCATGGCTACGAACAGGCCTGAGATGAGGATGAATGAATCTAGGTTCGCAGTCGATTGGGGTCAGAACAGTCCTGTGTCGTCTTTTGAGGTCACAGATCAGTTGGAGGCATGGGCCGAAGGTAACGGTCGGTGGTTCATAAGATGTCAAAGACCATCTGTTCAAGCAGTAGTGACATCATACAGTAGTGGTACACTCAATGTGGATGATGCCTCTGCTTTCTTGGCCTCAACAGGAGAAAGAGGGCTTGAAGCAAACTGTGCGACTAATTTCTTCGTGACCATTGGGGAAGGAGTTCTGAATGATGGTTATGGAATCATGGCAAGAGCCGCAATCCCTGACCCTGACAACGGCACATCCCTTACAATAACAACATCTCAGACGTGGAACCCCCTGAACACTACTAACAACGAAAGCAGTAATCTCGGTAACATAGACGCAGGAATGACCGTAACTCTAGGAGGGTACATTATCCTAGATGGTGCTACTTCTGTCCCTAACCCCTCACATGACTACATTATCTCCATTGAAGCCATATCTAATTTCACAGCCAACACGCCCAACCTGTTAGCCGCAGAGATTGCCACCGCAGTAAAGACCGTGATAGGTCTGAACGCAAATGCGGTTCATGCTGACCCCAACAACTCTGCTCGATACTTGATACTCGATGGGCCAAACATGGAGGCGTTTGAGTGGGATCCGAACGAGGACAACGAGTCTGCAAATGACAGGCAATCGCTTCATCCCGTCGTATGTCAAACCAGTTACCTGTCTCTCAAAGGTAAGAAGTCCGACTCTTCGGCACTTGAATACATTCGGCCCCTTGAGATTGATTTCAACGATATTGCGAACACGAAAGGAGACTTCAATCTCTGCGTGGATGAGGTCATTAGGAGAATCAACATGGCAGGACACCCACAAGCCAAGAATGCCAATGGGGGTAGTGCCTTCGATCCACCCCCTCTCTTCCCTTTAATTGCAAGTAACAAAGACACGGGAACACACATGGGATATGTCAGAGCCTTCATCGGGACAGATACCGAGAGCAGGGATGGTGAATCCGGTAAGTCAATTGTGATACATAGCACAGTACCGGGCGCATCGGGCCGGAACTTCAATGTCCGACTGAGCAACAAGACACCTTACACCTACAAACCCGCACAAGTGATTGGTTATGGGGGGCTTCTTGCAAGCAACAGTAGGTTGTATCAGCCAAACACCATACCCGCTCCAATGCCAATAGGGGCTGATGGCGAGACTTTCGTTCCTATATCGACATTCAGAGGCGCACCATCTGGTTCGACGTTAGACTCAACAAACGCTCTCCGATCGTATAACGGACTTGGTGGTCCGTTCAAAGTCACGACCGTTGCATCGCCCGCAGGGCAGACACTCGCAGGTGGCTCAGTAACAAACAATATGACTGACCCTACGCTTGCGGCGTTCAATAATGATACATCAATGACACATCTCGCAGTAAGCACAAACGTGGAGGACTACCTTAAGAGAGTTACAAGAGCAACGGGAACGCTGAGTAAGGGAATACTCAAAGTAGGTTCGCTCATTGCCGAGTTTGAAAGCATAGACCAACAAAAAACCGCTACTTCAACGGATGTCATGACCAACTGCTTCTTCATTCGCAACATCACCCCTCGTGATACCATGACTGACTTCATCGAGACATTCTATGACAGCGATGGTGCGGCCATAGGCGGAATCGAAGTCGAACTTCTTTACCCTAGAACAGACGCAGAGGGCATAGTCTATTTCGGTGGAGGACACACGGGTGTGACCTTCGACATCAGCGACGGGACAGCCAACGATTACAGCGATGACTATCCGCATCACTACTCAAAGGGGCCGACCGGATTCTCAGGATACCAGAATCTCCACGAGGTCAGCACGGCATCAGCAGTATTGGATTTCACGAACATAACCAACAACGACACAATCAATGAGAATACTCTGCAAGGAGTTCATCACAGATTGAATACGGATGGAACCGCCCTGCAAAGATGCCTTCTCTATGCAAGGTTGAATGATGGCACTATCATAGATGGGACGTACAACCAGAGTCCAATCATAACTGAGGCATTGTATGGTTCAAAACTCCGATTGACTAGAGGTTATGCAATATTGACTCCCGATGGCAACTACTCCTCTGGATCGAGCATGGATGTCACAATGACCGGCTCAACTGATATTACTAACATACTAATCGGTGGTGGTAGCAACCTAAGTGGTGCAAGGAGTGTGGTTCACAATGACGATGCATTCACATTTACTGGTACATCAGCAACAGGAGGGGCAGATGCAACCCTTAGTGGTGTCGTTGGAGCATCGGCAGTCAATGATGGCGTTGAGATGACATTTACCAGAGGGAATACCAATGTCGCAACGATGACCTCCCTGAATGGCCCTGCGTATTCCGTCGATACTACATCGAAGGGATACAAATTCAGAGGAGGTCAAAGCATTGCGACTCACCATTGGACTGGTTCCACGACCAACCTTGAGTATGGGCCGATGTCCGACTTCGACATAACACAGGACTGGTCAATCAGCGCGTGGTTCAAACCGAGCGATACTTCGTTTGCCAATAACAATGAGATTTGCTCTGGCCCTATAATTACGGGCAGAGATAAGAACAACAGGAATTGGGGGCTTTACCTATTCGGCAGTAGGATTGACAATACCCATCAGACCATTTCATTCGCCATGGCATACCACGATGGATCGAATCACAAGATTGCAAGGAATAAGGTGAACGATGGGGGAATCAAAATAACCGATAACGCATGGACTAACATCATAGTGACCAAGAGTGGGACTACCATCACAATGAGAGCGGGAAACTCGGAGCGTCTTAGAGGGTACAATTACAACGCTAGTTCTGTTCAAGACACCACTAGCATGATTAATTTGGGAGGGGGACAATTTGGCACGGGCAATGCTAGAAGCCTAGAAACAACCACGGCTAATCACAACAATACGGCCACCTTCCCTCAATTTCTAGGAGGGACCGTAAAGACAGGAATGTGCTTCATTGGCGTTTCGACCATCAGGAATCTTGAGACTGTCCATTCCTCTGGCGATCCAGATGCCCTCTTTACGATACACTACACCGATGTCACGAGTTCTTCACAGGGGAACCATGCAGGAGTCTGTGGCACATTGGATAGTTATGAGTCATACGCAGGTGGTGGACTTGCCACGTCGGAGAACGTGTATTTCTGGAACGGTGCGCTATCGGAGATAGGCGTCTTCAACTATGCCCTTTCTCAGAGCGAGTGTGAGGAGATATACGCGGCAAGGGGGGTGTGGTGATGGCGGTAAACCAGAAGCAACTCTATCCTGCCAAGGTAGTCCCCATGGGGTCGGCTAGTGGCTATCCCGCAAGCGGCTTCTTTGCCATGCACATTACCTACCCCGATACGGAGTATGACGATGACGTGACTGATTGGCAATACGGCACGAACAGTAACACATGGGGGCAGGGACTGACTGTCATCGTCCGCACCCCCATCGCCACCGCCTCCGCCCCCTCAGAGGCCAACAACGTGATTGTTGTGGACTTGAAGCAAGCCGCTACGGATGACACCAACAGCAAGACCTACGATTTGGGAACGGAGGAAGCCACTAGGCTCATTGCGGCCAAGATAAACAGTCGTCGAGTCAAGCAAGTAGGGGAGCATAGCCAGACCAGATACCTGCGGGCTAGGTATGTCAGGATGTCCGGCAAGCCATCTCACTCAGGATCTGCGGAACTGGCATTCAATGCGACTACGTTGCGTGTGGAGTTGGATGGTGCATTCCGAAACGGATTCCCCTCGGATATACCCCAAAGCGGAACCCTGACCTACACAGATAGCAATCACACCAACCTGTCTGTCGCTTACACCGCAGTATCCGCATTCAGGAGAGGTGGCAGGAACTACAATGGAAGCCCCCTTGACCAGAAGTCTTACGCTGACTTTACGGTGACTGACCTAGCCGCACAGATAACGCAGGTAGGAGGCTCCTACCCTGAGACAATCTCTGGAGCGACAGTCTCGATACCCGGAGAACCCGCCAAGCACACGATGGTTCTGACTTGGGAGAACACCACGCCCAACTCAGCAGGAGGGTATTGGGCGGCGGCTAACGCGGGGCCAATCATCCAAGGTCTGGGTCAGGGCATCCCAACATGGTATCTGACAGCAAAACCGATGGATGGCGGCAACATGGGCATCCCTGCCACCAACCACGAGTCTCGCGGTTCAACGGCCTCTTCGCACTCAACAGCACACGGATACGTTAGATTCAGCATAGAGGGGCTAAACTCTTGCAACCTACCAGACATCCCTCCTCCAGACTACACCGTCACAGAACCATCTCTGTACCATGTGACAAAGGTGGAGACAGATACCACCGGATCGAACAATATCAAACTAGCAGAGATGGAATATGGGACAGACTTCCCTGCCGCGTCAGGAGATATGTTCCACTTGAAGTCAGGATATAGGGCGACGGCTACAAACGATTCCAATAATATGCTCTCTTCAAGTCGTGATAATCTCACTAACATAACATATGGGACATCATTTGAGGCGAAGGGAATAGATGGTGATGGTTCCAAGAATGTGCCACGTCCCATATTCTCATCGAAGACAATCAACACCGCGAGAGTCACAGGTCTGCAAATTAGTAACGAGGAGAAAGTGTTTGAGGATATTGAGACTGTCGATGACGCAGGTAACAGGCTTACCCTGACGGGTGGTTCTCCCCTTGGAGTGGTCATCAAGGACTACTCCGTGCAGAATACTAGGACAGATCCGGTGACTGGCGAGGAGATTACCGGGCCTTCGACCACGGACGGTAAACTGACTCCGAACTTGCAGATTCAACTCCCTGATGCATCAGAGATACCCGGAGAGATATTCGTGAGAAGCGCACACGACCGCGTACAGGCCTTCTCTAACCTCACTTGGGGGTTGGGGGGGCTGACGGCCCCAGACCCCCGTAAACCGGGCGTGGCGGAGGCTTCTGGTGGTGTTTCTCAATTCGACACCCACGACCGTATGCTAATCTTCCACATACAGAGGCTCCTGCATCCCGATTTAACGACGAAACAGGGCCTCACCTCCCACACTACTCCCGGAGCCGTTCCAAGCGGCACAACACGCTTATTCGCGGCGCACAGGATAACCGATCACGCAGAGCGTGGCTCCCTACTAACGCAGACCAACCAGACAAGCGTTAGCGGGTCGTTCACCACCTACACCGGATACGCCCACCCCCACCACAGGATACGCTTTGCAAGGCAGGGCCACTCGTTTGTCACCCCAATGACCCATAGAGGCACACCCAACGCCATGAGGAGACAACTTCACAGAAGCCATGGCTCCTCGTATTCTTTACTGTTTGAAGCAGAGACAGAACACAAGCACCACGGCTTTGGCTCTGCTAAGTCATCAAACTCCTCCACGGTCTTTGAGTTGGACTCTCTGGACACGAAGGTGGAGTCAGGGTACAGAGCAACAGGCTCCTCTGCATCTGATGGACTCCCACTAGCCGAACTAGATGGTTTCAGATTGCCAGACATCAAGCAATCCGCTCACTCAGGAGTCACTCCCAGAACGGATTTGGACTATCTCGTAGCACCGGGACAGGAGCAGACTGAGACAGACGGTGCAGGACACCTCGTCAGAAGGGCCGCACCGAGCAAAGATGCCACAACTTCGGGTCCAACTAGGCTCACTTTTGCCAACGCTTTGACTGGTGGAAGTCGCTATAACACGTCTAGTGAAATTATACTGAACGGGTTTTTGATTGATGACTACACACTCTCCGCAGGACGCCCAATTGCCCCTGTAATCGACACAGGATCGAGTGATTATTTCTCATTGGGATTGGAAGAAGGCGTCTTAGTACCACGTTCTGGTACTGAACTAGGAACTGTCCCTCCCCTGCTCTGTCACGACCCAGAATATCTCAACATGGCGGCACGAACGGCTAACCCTGCCAACGATAACGCCGGTATAAACACAGATTTTGGTGATTTTGCACTACTCGACAAGGACAACACCGGGACCGGGTGCGTCCCTGATGCATTCCTATGTCATTGGCTTGCTGAATACAGCCATCCGGCCCTCTTCGGAACCAGTCGTGAACACTATTTGACGTTCAGATACAGGGAGGCAGGGACGCCTCGTTCCCTAAACTACCCACCCACAAGAAGCCTGTACCTACGGAACCACTCCAACCCCACCACTACTGCACAAGCAGAGAACGCTCTGCCGTTTGAGAGACTATACATCACACAATGGTTGCAGAACTTCGGATACAATGCATTGAACGCATCGGGACAGAAGAATGTGGATGGTATGCGCTCTGCTAACGCAGTATATATGGGACACACCACACATAGGGAAGCACAAGGTACTCTGAGACTCACCAAAGAATATGATCGCATAAGATATAGTCGGGGTGAGGGGATAGGGGATGGCATACAACCAGAGAAACTATCTGCAACCATATCATATGATACTGATTCAGATAGTGTATCGTTCACAGAATATGAGATTGTCGTGGACAATATGGTCGCATATGATTTCAGCAGAAGACTACCTGTCAGAGCGTGGGGTTTCCGAACAAGTTCTGATGCTCTGAATATGCTATCAGGAGATCCTACTGAGGCAGATACCAACCTGCAACCCGTCTTCGGTAGTGCTAGATTCGATGGAGGAGTTCACGACTCGGTAAACAAGATACCCGATGCAACTACCTACGGTTCATCTTGGAGATTCCCCACGAACTACAACGGGGTCGAGAGAAGTCTGCCAATAGGACTGATTACGACTGCACACACAGCAGAATCAACCCCATTCTCAAGCGTGATAAGGAGAAGCAACACCAAGCCACTCACCTCAGAGCAACCAATAGGGATAGGGCTGACGCTAGGGGTCGAGTCTGCGGGTCTTGTGAAACCGACAGCGTTACCTGCCGGGATGTGGGAACCCAAGACCGACCCGGACAAGGGAGCAAATGAGCCTTTGAAGGCAATACCGATGAATAAAGGCTCAGACCCTTTCATCGACTTAGTTCAATACACAGGCTCAAACTCATACTCCCAAGGTGATTCCGAGTCTGCGGTTAGTTCCACGCAGTTCGGAGTGTCAGGTGGCTTCCATCATCTCAAGGGGAATGCGCTACACACCAACGCCTCTGCCATCGACCACTCAAGCACAGCAAACATCCACTACCCCACGACTGGATGGGGAATAGGGACTCACACCAACTCGACAATAAACAACATACTAGGCATCCCGTTGTCCGAGATAAGCGATCATAGACAAGTGCAATCCAGAACCGAACCACGTCTAGGATTCGTCATACAGACTGAGAACGAGAGGCAGAACAACAAGAATATCGAGTATGTGATAACATCAACGAAAGCCGCTTCTCTGCATAGCGATTTGATTGTCGGTCAGCACTTCCCTGTCTTGCCATCCTTTGTCTCAAACTCCAAGTTTGGTACGCATAACATGACCATAAACCCCGGAAGCCCTACGAGTCAAACCATCTCAAATCCATACTCACTACCCACATGGAGTCCAGATACCAAGGATGACAAGGGCGATGGTGGTGCGGCGGTAACTTCACTCTCGATAAGCAACGCAGGTTCTGGCTATCAATTCCCAAGTGGCACACTAGGGTTCACAGGTGGGGGTGGCGGGACAGGATTCTCAGGGACATACACCACTAGCACCAACGTCGCTAGTGCTACCGTATCAGGCTCCAATGGTCAATACCTAGTGAGCGGAGTGGGGACGCACTCATGCACGATTGCGGGTAACGCGACTGCTACATACACGATTACCAACGATGGCAGACCAATTAGCAACACCATCTCGATTGGCAACGGAGGATCGGGTTTCAACTCAAGCACGGTCAGTCTAACAATAGACTCACCGAACGCGAGCCACAATCAAGTCCAAGCCACCGCTACCGCAACTATTGGATTCGGTGTGTCAATCTCCAATCCAAGTAGTCAAGAGCATGAGATAGACATATCAGGCACGAACGTGAACACTCTGACTTTGGATGGAGATCATACTCCCACATCTAACGCTCCGCTCCGTTCAGATTACTCATTCGGCTCAACCTTAGCCGTCAATGAAGACATCTCGGCATGGCCTTCATCGGGAACATTGTATTTGCAAGATGGTATTGCAACTGCTTTCATCACTTACTCTGGAAAGAATACATCCGGTAGCGTAGGTACTCACACCTTTACAATATCAGAGTCTAGTCATGGTCGTGCTTTCACCTTTACAAGTGGTAGTACCGTTTTCGATTTGAATCCCAACCCCCAAAGCGCGGTGGCGGTATTGGGTGGCGCGGTGACAATACCCGCAAGCACTCTTACTATGACAATCAATCAGACAAGTCCTGCCGCACAGACACCTGCGACTGTCAGGATAGGTTATGAAAAAGTCGGTAGCAAATATTACGTTCGTGCGGGAGGCAACGCCTACAACATAACCAATGCCGGTGCAGGATTCACATCAGGAGGGACAAAAACAGTTCAGTTGTTCTTGAACGGACAATCGGCATATGCCGGTGGAAACACTATTTCCTTTAACAATGCAGGAAACGTAGTAGCAGACATAAGCGCGGCAACAACCAACGGCACGATAGTATCAGTCACGGTCAATAATCAAGGGGATGGATACACCTCTGCGCCATCTGTCTCTGCTCCGGGAGGGACAGGAGAATCGCTGACGGCTTCATTGGCAGGTGGGCATACTCAGACAGGCACTATAACAGCCGTGACGATTGGTAACAACGGAGGAAGCGGATACACTTCTGCCCCTGCGATAACCCTGCCTACGACTCACTTGAAGGGAGGAGGTACTGCACAGACGGCAACAGCAGTATTGGGTTCGACAGGGCCGTTGGTATCGGTGAGCATAGGCGCGGGAGGTTCAGGCTACACAACCACGCCGACCATCGTTGTCAATGAAGGAGGATCGAGTGCTGTCGTGGTAGCGACTGTATCGTTACCCACTAATCCTGATTTGCTAATTGCATCCAAGACTCATGGCATGGACTATTGGGCTGTCCGTGGCTCTGCTGATTTGCCACCATGGGGTGGGACGTACATTCTGAGGAAGACGTATCTCAACAGGACAGAGGAAGGAACATTGACCACGGACGTGTTTGGCACGGATGGAAACGCCACCACATCTAACCAGAGAAGGAAGTCCATTGACTACTTCGTAAGACCCGTTCGCCCATTGAAACTCTTCGGCTTTGCTTCTGACATACAGCAAGACGGTTGGTTGATGGGTGCTAGATCATCATACGGAGATGCTGACCTTGAGCATCAGGCATTCACCAGAGACAACAGGTATGGTGTCTTTGAGGCAAACATGGAGAGGAATCTAGGTGACTTGAAATTCATATCGACCGCCGAGGGAATATTCCAAATCACATATCCCGATGCCAATGAACACGATGCGGTGTTCCACCTGCTACCTAGTGCATCCATGCTTCAATTCTTCAAATCGGATGCTGTTCGCAAGACTGTCGATGGAGAGTTCAACCCAGAGATAGAAGCACGATACTCACAGACTACGCATCCGGGTGGAGGCGAGTCCCTGCACCAGTCAGAGACAAGGTACAGAGCAGAGGGGACAGGCATTAGCGGTGACTTCGTGAAGCAGACTACACCAGATGCGGTGACGCACACCCACATGGACTCGACCATGAGACTTTATCCACAGTTCAAAGTCACGAAACACGCGGGTTCCAACAATAACGTGTTCCTTGAGGACGCATCCCTGTTGCCCGCCTCTGGCACTCTGTTCATAGTGGGCAAGGGCAAGGTGACATACACAGGCAAGAGCAAGAACAAACTCACAGGGATAACCAACAGCACCGGGGTATCGGACTTGACGGGACAGATACTCAGATACACGACGGTGACTAGCCCATCTGCCATCTCCGACATAAGATCGCTCACCACGCCTCATCTGGTGTCTCCGACATACATCGACAATGCAATCACCCTAGCCAAGCAGGTGTCCGCGACATGGCACAGGTACGATGTCACCAATGATGCGGTCAAGCAGACCACTCTCGGTTATAGAGGCCTGTTGGAGTATGACCCGACGGACTTCATGATGATTAACCAGAGGCCACTAATCATAGACAACGGCAAGACCTCGGCTCTCGTATCGACATCATCCCCCTCCATCACCGCAATCAGATTTGACGGCAAGGAAGTCACCGACACCGACTTCCCACCCTACCTGTTCGACCAAAAGAATACGGCTCTGAGGATTGCCGGTGTGGAGAAGGACGAGTTATCCACCTTCTTGCTGTTCAGGAACATAGAGGCTGACAGCCTCACAGACTTCGGACTGTCACAGGGTCCAATCCTAATGGGACAGCAGGGATACATAGGCGTCAGGACTAGCGACGCCGCGATGATGCTACTCGATGACTCCGGCTCAGACCTAGCGGGCTTCAACGTGACTCCGACGAGTGCCTTGCTAGGGAAGGACAGGGAAATCTCATCCACCCTCGACGCCCACCCCTCCCTCCGCCTCGTGTCCGACCACTCCGCTATCTTCACCGCCCGCAAGACGAAGGGCCTGAATGTCATGGAGGTCATACGCAATCTGAGTCAGATAGATGGCAAGCAACTAATCAATGAGAAGAACGGAGCCATGGTTTACTCATCGAACGTATTCAATAACAAGGGCATGACCTTCGGTATGGGTAGTGCAATCCGTAGTGTAACTGCGAGCAAGATGTTTGACTCTCCAAATGAGATAGTGATTGTGGGCGACCAACTAGCCCAGAACGAAAGGGTCTTTGTCGTCGTAAAGGACTTAGAGAGGATGAAGAAGGAGGCAAGCAAGGGAGCAAGTAGCAACCTAGTCAGGACATTGAGACAGGAGATACCCGGACTCAAGACCAACAGCGAGGCATTGAAACTCGCCAAGTCCATACTGTCACGATCCGAGAACAGCGCACCTCTCATAACAATTAGCGGAGCCATCAAAGCATCCATGGTTCAGCCCGGTGAGATAATCAACATCGACCTGCCCATGCATGGCCTCCGTGGAGAATACATGGTCTTTGAAGCGACTCACAACTACATCCAATCCACTAGCGATTTCATAGTGGCACAGTATGACAAGGGCATAGAGGGCATACTGTCCGACCTACAAGCAGTATCAGGTAACGCCAGTCCATTAGACGATGCGGCGGGTAAGGTGGTCGATGTAGCAGAAGTGTCATTGTCAAGCGGCATCAATGTGGTTGCAGTCCACAAGGTATTTGTGCGTAGCGTGAGCAATACAGGATTCATTATAGGGGCGAAACACACTAATGGGATGGGCAAAATCGGTGTGCGTGACGGGAACAAGCGAGGGCGGGCCATCGGCACGAGCAAGAGCCTGTATTACGAGGTGAAATGATGCCGGTGCTAGATTCCTTGAAGTCCGCTTTGACCGATCATCTCTCTAGTCTAGTCACTCGCATGACCCTCGGTTCCAACGGAGGGGATGCGTCGAGCAGGGACGGGGGAGCGGGGACGCCACAGATCACAGTCACCCCCCAAGTCACCAAGATAGACGACAGGACTATCGCAATCTCCGCTAACTTCGACACGCAACAGACATCCTCCCAGAGCATCAAGGAGGTGGCCCTGCATGGTGATACCGCACTAGACACTCCTGCCTACCGAGCCACCTTCCTACCCATAGACAAGAACAGCACGAACGAGGTTCGCGTGGATGTCCTGATGGAGGTGCGTTGAATGTCAAAAATTTCGCCGCCGCCCAAATCTCAGGAAAAACCTGTCAGTCCTGACAGGAGGTGTGACTGATGGCAGGGCTAGGGCAAGGGCATGAGACAGCCAACCAGTCATACCAGACGGACGGACTGAGGGATACGGATGTCCTAGCCAGTCCCACCCTGACCAACTTCAACGAGCGCGGACTCATGAACGGTGTCGTGCCTATCGTCAGCAACGACTACAACTCAGGCTCGCGCAACGCATCCCAGACTGGCAACTGCGCTTGCTCCACATCAGGCAACCAGTCCATCGTCATTGCGGCAGGGACCATCCTCGTCGATGGTATGTTCTATTCCATAGGCTCGCAGACTCTCAATGCCGCCACGGTCACGGCTCAGTATGCCACATACAACAGTAGCACGGCCCCCACCCTCTCCGCCAACCACGAGAGAATCCTCTTGGTGTATTTCGATCCCACCCTCACGGGGAACATAGGCTTCGTGTATGGGAACGCCATAGACACGTCGAGTGGGGCCTACCCCCAATCCCCCTCCGCCCACCTCGCCCGCCAGACCATCGTCCTCGCATCAGCACGTCTGCACTATGCGGGCAACGAGGTGAGAATTGCATCTCTTGAAGACAAGAGAGTTTTCGTCAGGCCGGGACCAATACCAGTCTCTGCATTGGTGAACGCATCAGGTAACGCGGCAATGCCCGCGAACAATTTCATCTCCGGGGACAATACAGCCAACCTACCTGTTACTGACTTAGGATTCATCTTCGCCCGTGACCCTGCGGGACTTGGCGACCATCCTGACGGTAGCGGCGGCACACATCTGTTCTATCAGTCCGATCAGAGAATCAACCAAGCAGGGGCAGGTGGGGCATACCAGATAACGCCGACACACAGGACATCCATACTGACAGGAACATACACAGGAGCGCAGAAGAACTTCACATTGGAATACAGCCCTCTCGGTTCTCAGGATGAGGCATCAACCAAACTTATCGAGGTCGCGATGTATAAGTCGGGAACACCACGTTTCATCGCCACCCTCATACAAGGGCTAGACTACACCATATCTGCAAACGTAGTGACCGTCAATGGTTCTCTTGGATACACAGGCACACCGACTCATGTTAGAATCTCCTATGTTCATGCGGGGCATACTGGATGAAGACTAACCATTACCGTGACAAGATAAGTCAAGACTGTCCCAAGTGTGAGAACCGTGTGTTAGCAATAAGAATCAATGGCTTCTATGCCGGATCGAGAGACAGAATCTTTCTATGGGAATGTCCCCTGTGTGGTGATGTCTGGAAGAAGGCGAAGCCAAGGTTGAAGGTGGAAGCGTGATGTTAAAGGCAAAAAAACCGGGACATAGCAAAGCCGGAAACCCAGAGGGCATCCACTCTCAAATAAGATTACGACAGGGAGCCTCTCTGAGGCCAGAGGCAATAGCCGGAGTCAGGGTTGAATCCGATGAAAAGACTCCTTGTTCCAATCGCAATTGTGACAACAAGTTGAGGCACAGGTTAGGAAGCACAAGATCTATGGAACAGATGCTGTGTGGAAGATGCACTCGTAGGCATGGACTTGCGGCTCTTAGAAGAGAAGGACAATTAAGAGAACCTTACACTCCTCCGTCGGCACAAGATGTGGCGTATGGGGGTGATGAGATTTTGAATAGCAATGAGATGTTTGATGTCGTATGGGATTCCATCACAAAAGGCAAGTTCAGAGGCTACTCAAGGAACACCATTAGCGGGCGAGCAGAGAGGCAAGCCAAAGCAAAGACGCACAACCAGAGCAGAAAGATTCAACGAAGGAGAACGCGCCAGATATACAGTCGAAACAAGAAGCGTGGCAACGTCCGACCCAAGATGAGAAGACAACTAGGCGCGGGTGGCTCAAGAGCCGAGACTAAGCGATAGGCTTACCGTTCCATGTCTTATTTTCTATCTGCCTCTGGCGGACTCTGCGGCAGATGTGACAATGGGTTCGACCATTCCTAAAGCCCCTCATCACTTTCTTGCATCTCGGATTGTCACAAGTCCAAGTCATGTCACTCCTCCTCAAACGCGAAAGTATTCGATCGGACAAACTGACATGGTATGGTGACAGGACGCTCAGTCCTCTCATCGGTTATCCTGATTTCCTCCTTCACCATCATGTGTTTGTATAAACCGGCAATCAACTCGACCTCTGCGGCCAAGACTCTCAACACGTTACGCATCATTCCTCTCTGCCACTCGGAAATCAACGCAATGGGTTTGAGCATGAATGAGAGATGAGCGATGGCTGTCTGCTTCTTGCGATTCAGAGTGGATAGGTTTCGCAGGTCGTACCTACGAGGATAATCCCCATAGTGAAGTTTCGATGCTTCGCTGACTATCTCGCTGAAATCGACAGGGTTGCCTTTCACATTATGCTTATGAGTTAGCAAGGCATGATCGAATTTTTCGTTGCCATAACCGACAAGTGTTACACTTGAATCAATCCTATTGTCCAACCAACTCTGCAATTCCTTAAGCGGGAGTGTTATTGTCTTCTTCTTATTAATCAGAATTCGACCAGTCAAATCGGTAAATATCGACATCGTTTTCCCATCAAAGAAAGCGGCGGCGTCCAATGAGAACTCTCTGGGTTTCTGCCATCCCTCTGGCAAATCACTAGCATCGGTGGAAGAAAAGACCCGATAGGCAATCACTTTGTTTACTGTCATCCAATCATACAATGACATAATCAGACCTCCAAGGAAACGTACACGTTTCTCCCTTCCTTAACCATGACCGACAGTTTGTTCTCGATGAGTTTGCTTAGTCTCCTTTCGGCGGTCTTGACGCTTACAGCATTGAGCGCGGCATATCTAGCCTGTAACTCAGTCTTTCTCACAACCTCCTTCTTGGTGCGATCGTGGACTTGTCTCTTACAACCCGCGAACGCCTGTTTCCATGCTCTGACATCAGCCTGTCTTTCCCTAGATGCCTTGTAGTCTCGCTTCTGCTCCAACCATATGATTAGATTGTGAAGATTGTCATAGATTATTTCTGACGCCATGGAGATGTGTTCAGCAGTAATCACATTGGTCCCCATGGTAGCGGCAATCATGTTGCTGAATATGATAGTGTAATTCTCGACGTTCGGCAAGAAGGATATTGCAGTCTCTCTCACGTTACCGTCCGATACAGTCTTGACAAGATCATAGTAATCATCAACCGCACTTAACAGAGCGGCGTGGTAGTTAGGCCCTATCGAGAATAGCATATGGCTGTGATTCACAGCGACCTCCTCTCTCTGCTCCTCAGACATTGAATCCCATTGGTCTTGGTCTATTCCTGCTACGGTGAACAGCCTGTCCCTAACATCATCTCTCATGCCGACAATCCAATTGGATATTTCCTCATACGACCAGACCTGTTCGGGAACCGGAACATAGACACCAGACATTCGATGCTCGCTAGTGGTCTGCCGTGTCTCAAGATTGACATCGTTCTGGTACAGAAACACTCTCTGGAAGAACCCTTTCTCAAGGACGTGGTGCATGATGTCCTTTGGTGGGAAGGTAGTAGCCCATAGAGAGATACCAGATGGCGTGTATATCGACGCTCCCTTCAAGTGATTCACAAGCACGTTGGTTTCGCTACCGATGGGAGCCATGGCCTGTTGCAAGAATAGAATCTTCTGGCTGAAATACGATTTGGAATCATCAAGGAGTATGCTACCCTCATCGAACAGCAGAGTCTTGTAGCCATTCAGAAGACCGGGAACCACTTCAAAATCAACCCCTCCCACTCTCTTCCCATCCTCATCCACTTTCGGAGTCTCGATTACGGAACCAATCAACTTAGAGTCTGACCCCGCACTAAACTTCTCGCTCTCTATGCCGCACAACTTCAATATCTTGGCTGTGAATTCGTATGCTATCGACTTCCCCGATCTTGAGGCCTGTATCCAGAAGACATGAAGTCGGGAGTCGATGTAAGCACCGTGTATTGGTATCCTCACATATGGAGCGAGCATCTGTCCAAGGATGTAAAAGTAAGAGAGCATACCTGCATACTGGTTGAAGAAAGAGAGAGTGTCGAACCTCTCGACGTACTGCCTGAGTTTGTTACTGCCCTCATAGGGAGAGTTTACCACGCTGTAATCATTCCACTCTCTTCTTGTCGAAGCCAACCCCCTCTCTATCATTTCAAGCCCTCTTCATCTTCACTTTCTCATCGGCAACCGGCTCCTCGCTGTTGAGACAGAGCAGGATTCGGTTGGCGCGGATTTTGCCAACACCCTCCGCCGCTTGTAATTCCTTCGGAGAACATGATGTGATTTCTGAGATTGAGCCGAAGGTAGCAAGAAGTCGCTTGGCTATTGCCTCGCTACATCCTGCGGCTCTGAGGATGTCTATCCTCCTGTCCTCTGATGCCGTCTTGCGAAGCAGACGGTACGTCGTGGGTGCGCTGAGTGAGCCATGCTTCTCAAAACGCTTGCAGATGAATCGAGCGGCTGATGATCTGTCGGGCATGATTAGGATACTGGCATCGTAGTCATTGTGGAATCTCGCTATCGACCCATAGAACGAGCCGAACACCTTGGGGTAACTCGTCTTCCGACCACCTCTCCTCGCCTTCGTTATGTATTGGTCTAGCGACCCCCACACCACCAAGGCAAATTGGTTGTAGTTATCATCAAGATTCTGCAATTGCCTCTCCAAGTGACCCGAATACAGACTGCTCATGTAATCAGATATGCTCTTTGCCTCGATGCCCACACTTGCAAATGCGTAGTCAGTAATCATGTTCTGGTTGATTACATAGGAGAGTCCCTTCTTATCGCAATACTTCTTGACGAGATCCTCAAGGCCTGAGCGTTCACGATTGTCAATATAGAGAACCTTGGTCACGGCCAACCGACCCCTGCTTGTTCCGCAAGTAAGAGCCTATTCATCAACTCAACAACCAACTGCGCCCATTCCTCACTTTGAGTGAGTGCTATCACCTTACCTTCCAATCTTACCTCAAAATCTGTGGGCCTGTCCTTATGTACCGCTATCGACCACGGCATCGCTTCTCGTATTGCCTCTGCTTGTTCTGGATCTTCGCTGTCAAACGCGGCCAGTAATTTCGCCGCTTTCTCTCTTCTTATCTCATCTATGTCTTTGTCTTCACTCATTATATCCACCCGAATAGTTTTGCTAGTACCAATGTTGAAATTATCATGTTAATTGTGGTAGCGATGGTTCGATACAACGCCAACTCGCCAAAGTGTGCTTGACTCCACTTCTCCATTTCTTCACTCATTCATTCCACTCCCTTGCCATCGAACATGGGGCATTTGCCAAGGCAAAGTCCTTCGCTATATATCCTCGCACAGGAAGGCGTTAGGTAATGCTTGCTTGCACCATGAACGAGCATCTGCTGAGTAATCTTTGGGTTGTAATCTGCCCACTCCAAACCTGCTATCACTTCATGAGTCCATTGGACTACCTCTGCATTGCCAACCTTGCTCTCATGTGGCGGTCTAGCAAAGTCCCTCTTGTAGTCCATGAGGTACATCATGAGGTATGATCGTGGTTTGTGTGGTGGGTTGCTCCCCTTGGTGCAACAGGCGGCGTCAAGGCATGGGAGAATAGGAACACCATTTAGGTTCCTTGCCGACACCCCAATTTCCGCCGCGTCGAACTTTTGAAACAATCCTGTCAGTCCTGTCATGTTTGGGTCATGACTGACAATCTCGATTTCCAAGCCATTCTTGCCGTATGCCCTCATGCCACCTGATTGCGTTTCTGCCTTGTCGCTGATTGTTGTCCAACCATCTTGCAAATCCTTGGTGGAGACTGGTATAGACCACTTCTTCCTTTTGAAATTGTATGAATTTGGGATTCTGATATGCCTATCGGGTCTGAATGATACGACAGGATCGATTGTGACCAAATCCATGTTCTTAATCCACTTGTTGATAATGACCCTTCCAGAGAATAGTAGGTTAGCCAACTCGTCCGGTGGCAACGTGTGTATCTCAGATAGCATGACCCAGATGTGGAATCCACCGCCAGAGTACCATGTCGCATGACGTATGTCTTCCTTCTTGAGATGCTCTGTAAGTGTCAGGGTGTCACGGGTGCATCTCTCTCCCCATTCGTCCTCGGTCCCCTCTGGCAACACCTCCTCTGCCCTGCCTTTGTCAAGGTCGATGACAAAGTGTGGCACGATTGCCGTTGAGTATTCGCATCGGTTGCCCTTGGTCTTCAAATGACGGAACCCATATACTGTCGTGGTCAGGTTATCCCTCCCGTTCATGCTGTCTATGTACCTCTGCAACTCTGCCATGTTGCGGACGACCTTCCTCGTCCTCATGTTTACTTCGCGTGGGAAGTCCGCAAACAAGTGCGACATACCTAGCCCTCTTGAGGGTAGGGCCATAGAATCTTCTCATAGCGAGGACAATATCCCTTAAGATCGCACCAAGGTTCACAAATGACCTCCTGCGCTCTCCAGAAATCAATCAATGCAAAGGCCCTACCATCTAAATCGCCCTTGTATTGATTATACGTCCGCACCAGTAATCTCAATTTATCCATCATGGAGTCCATGTCCTTCTGCCGGACATCCTCCACACCACGCCACACCGCGTCCGGCTCCTCGCCCTCCTTAGACGCATAGCCTCCTGTGTGGTCCCACCCCCATCGCTCGCACTCCAGACCACCCAGAACCTCATGGTCGCATTCTTTCAAGAGCATGACATAGTATGCCATCTCCTCTCTCATGTTACTCCACTTTGAGGGCTTGTGGTCTTTCCACATACCTGTCTTCAACTCATGAACATGAGGTATTCCCTCGGCATCAGCGAACAACCTGTCCACGATTCCTGTGAGGTGAACTAACTGTCCCTCTATGGTGACTACCGCGTCCAGACTTACCTCATTGCCAATCGGAAGGAAGAAGTGAGGGTCAGCACAATTCATGAATCGCTCTGCTTCAAGTTTCATGTATTTCGTCAAGTGCTGTTCCTCATCCAATTCATAGGGACCGCGCTTCGGATCGCCCTCACCAACAAACTCCATGAAATACTTCTCGACGTTCTCCAATCCGTATGACTTCATGGATGCGGCGTAAGATACGCTTACGTCTTGATAGAAGCGTTCGATTGAGTCATGAACATTGGACCCGCGAATCATAGCCTCAGTCTCCTCAGACTTGATACCAAGGACTCTCTTGATGAATGACTGCTGTTGGCAGAAACCGAAATCACCCAATGATGACTTCGACACTCTCAATATCACATCGTCGTTCATGCCCGGATGCCATTGGTATGAAGAGAAGAGTCCCGGCCTTCCCGGTACGGGGTATCTCTTTGGTGGACTAAATGCCGACACTATCCATTCCCCCTATGGATAATCCCCCTACTCGTCAATTACATCATCAGCATGATCTAGCGACCCATCTCTGAGTCCCTTCCAACCGTACCACTCTCCTCCTTCGGGGTCACGTCGGAAGACCTTGACCCTCCCAGAGGACTTTAGGCTCGTTCGGTTATGCGTGATGATGGCATGGGACTCTGACACTCCGGTTAATTCGCCCTTCTCGTCCCTCTCCTCAGTCACCTCAAACTTGGCGACCTGTTGTAGCCAACCTTCTGTGTCCTTGAGCCAATGCGCTGTCTCAGCACCTATGATTTCGTTGCCACCGCTATCGTATGCGGTCTTTCCGTGCGTGATGATGTAGCAATGCACACCTAGTCTGCACAATTCCTGCAACGCAGTCAGAGCAGAATTGTATCGGCTCTTTCTGATGTTCCAATTGAATCGACCTATCTTGGTGGTAGCGTCCTTTCCTGCTACGGCTATGCCGTCTGGCCCTAACTTGAGGTCATCCACCTTCATGATAGTCTCACAGATGTGTAGCCAATGATCTGCACCATCGAACACCACGGTCTTGAGATATGGCTTCGGCATCTCCCCATGCTCGTTGTAGTATGCCAATTGACCCTTAGCCATCTCGACAGCCGCTCTGAGATAGTCCATGGTATTCTGGAACGTAGCGGGGTAATCGTATGGGACTCGACTGGCCGCAGTCGATGACATGACCCATGGATTGAGGACGAGGATGTTTGTGTCGCCCTCGTGGTGAGCAGACTTGGTAGTCTCTCCACCCAGATCGAAATCGTAGTGGTGTATCTCTGCACCGTTCTTCTTCTGCTCCTCTGTGAGGCTATCCAGAACCGCGCCCGTCTTACCGGACTTCGGTGGCCCCCAGATTCCCATCAAGACGTAGTACGTCTTCTCGCTGATGAGATTCTTGGCCCTAGCCGCCTCTATCTGCTCCCATGCGGGGTTCGCTGATTTGGTCAGCCATTGTGCTGATGGTGCTTTCTTCTTGGATGTCTTCTTCGTCACTTTCTTCTCCTCCTTTACTGGAAACTCTGCCGGAGAACTACCTTCTCCACTATACCCATCTCCACCTGCGGCTTCGATGTCCCTCAATTCCTGCTCCTCGATTGATAGGTTAGGATCGTACTCTCCCTCTTGAACGAATATCTGCTTTGCTAGAGGCTCAGGCTTGCCACCTTCTGCCGGAGGATTAACCACCTTGGCCTCAGTAGTGTCCTTCTTCTCCCAATTGTCCATGAATCCGGTCATTCTAAGTCCTCCAATGGAAATCTGGTCATGACATCGCTGTTGTTGTCGTAATTGTCAAGCGTAGCCTGAGTCAGTATAGCGGCCACGACATGAAGATTGCTGTAATCCACATCTAGGTGTCCTATCCTAGAGGAACCTCCTGATCCATTGTCATCAGCGACTTGGTACTCATCGCCACCTTCTCTGAGCCACTTAACGAAGTCAAGGAATGTACCCCTGACAAGTCTCTGTGAGTCTTTGGTAGTCCAGTTTCTCAACTCTCCCCAACCCTTCTTACTCATTTCAGTCACTCCTGAATCCATCTAGGCCGCTAAGATCGTCGTCGTCTGCATCCTGACCCCATAGTATTCTCCTTGGGACAGGCCATACATTGAGAGCGTCTAGGTTGAGGCGTGTCTCACCCATGTCCGACTCCCATGTGCTTGAGCGCACGGTGACGAACACCTGTGTCCCTGCTGTGAAGTCTCTCCATGTGTCGTCATCCAAACCTTGGAACGCATGATGGTCATTGACTAGGTATCTGCTGACGTTGAGCCATAGGTTGCCCCCGCCGTCCCTTCTGAGAGCCGCGCTACTCAGAGTCATCGAGTGTCTGTGTCCTCCGTCTGTGTACCTGTTAGGCTCTCCATCGTGGTCTATGTAGTCCACCACGCCCCTCATGCAAAAGAGAGGACCGTATGATCGGCCAGTCTTCTCTGAATAGGTGGTGTTGGCCTCGTAGTAATCCATGACGCTTGAGAGGTCGGTGACGTATCCCATGAATTGGGACAGGTATTGATCGGGAGAGAACATAGCCTCCGCAGTCGCTCTCTGTGTATCGGGAACCCAATCTAGGCTGTAAGAGGGGTCGATGTTGTTTGCCTTGAGTATGGACTCCTCTGGGTTGAAGTATGACTCTCCCACCTCTGCCTTGAAACTGATTGGCTTGTTCATCTGCAAATGCACGTCAGCCGCATCGAAGGAGCATTCCAATCTCATGGGGGGCAACGGCCCCTCAACTAGGAATTTGTCTGCTGTGTTACCGACGAACAGCCACTCGCGCTTGAGGGAAGATGCTCTCTTTGGTCCCTTTGGCCCTAGTAGTGCGACGTAGTATGACTTGTTCGGTACTGCTATCGCCCAAGGAGGAAGGCTACCCTCATCGCCCTGTTCGGTGTGTATCACTTGATCTGCCGCATTGGACACCTTCCATGACCCATCGGTGTAGTGAACCCTGCCAACGCCAACCGAGTTGTCGTTGTTGTATGGTCTGATGCCATGACTGAGTACGTTGTTCAAGTCAATCTCCGCTTGCTCTGTGGCTAAGTCTCTCTGCTTGGACATCAAGTCTCGGAGGGAAACATGGCCGACAATCATGCCAACCCAATCTTCACCCTTGCCGGACGAGGCCCCTCTGGCCCTAATCTTATTCACCCTGTATGACTCTAAGAAGAACTCAAGATCTTCATCGTCAAGGTTGGCTAACTTGCCCTTAGCGTCTTTCCACGCATCTGGGTAGTGGCCTTCCACAAAGCCCGTGAAGTCCTTTTCGACTTCTGCTTCCGTCTTTCCTGTTCGCTGTGCTATTTCACTAAATATATCTGACATAACTAATCCCTCAATGGGAGTCCGACGTGTGAGGACTACCCTATAATCCCGCCGACGCTTTCAAGCAATTCCAATGCGTTCTCAACGTCTGCATGAGTTTCTGGTTGAGACAGGACACCATTGTACCTTCTGACCATCTCCAGACCTTCTGTCGTGTTCGACAAGTCCTCTAGGCCGTTGATGATGTTCAGTATCTTGGTAATCTCCTCAGTGTCCGAATACACGTTCTTGACCTCTATGCCTTTGTCGTTCAAGGCTCGTGACACTCCTGCTTTGATTACGGGTATCCTCAATTCTGGTCTGATAATGTAACCACATTTGCGCTCTGTGGTCTGAACGCACTTGATACTCCCTCTTATCGACGATGCGAGAATGATTACATCACGATCATTCTGATTCAGTATCTTCGACATATCCAATCTCCTCCACACCCATGCATTCTGAAATCCCTGCATCGGTTTTGATGCCCGTTATCGTACCCATGACATACGCGCCTATGTCCCCCCATCCCGATGACAATATGTCCACCGTGACGAACAAGGGAGTGTCGATCTTGATTGCCTCGCCATCAATCATCTTGTATGACGCACAGTAATTGTTGAAGTCAAAGTCACTCTCCATCTCACAAACAGGATAGTAGTCGAAACCATCTCTCACTCCAAGTTTCCATAACTTCCTCGGCGCACCTCCTGTCGTCGAATCAATGACTCGACCAGATAGCACACGGAGAATACGATCCTTAGATACTGGATTCAACAATGCGATTTCCTCAATGGTATTCTCATAAGTTAGCATCCCCCTCGCATTGCGAAGTATGAAGGGAAGGCCAGACTCAATGTGAGTCCTCGCATGGTAAGGTGCTTCCAACATCGTCATTGATTTCATGCCCCACGCGGGTATGTCATTGAATCTGCGTCTGCGCTTTGTGTACGTTGCCTTGGGGTCATCCGGGTTCAGCCAATCAATCAACAGCATGGGATTCTCTCTATGCTCTGCATAATCCACCAAATACACTCCTTCTGGGAGATTCAAAGATGAAGCCCACCGCTCCATCCATCCATCATCATCTGGCAACTCCTCCCCTGATGCACTAAAGCCGACTGTACCAGAGGGAGAATGATGCAAAGTGGCCCACACCCCCTCGACTATCTCGGCATAGCATCTAGTGAACGCCACGGCGTCCGTGCTTTCAACCAGATTCGGTGATGGGATTAACAATGGCATATTCGGAATCGGACGTATCTTATTGTAATTGAAAGACCCCATGTTCAAGTCTCTCACGGTATTTCTCAAACCTAACAGATTCACAGATGTCCTCACATGATGGAATGGTTGGTCGTATGCCATGCCCAACGCTCTAACCACATCTCTTCGCCTGACTGGTGCGGCCCTTATGCTCAAACGCATGAATAAGGGGTGCAAGTCCCTCTTGTTTATGCGATCGAAGAGGGGACGTATCAACCATGCTCTAACCTCATTGTCGTCCGCCTCCAGAATCTTGTGCATCCTATCGACAATCGCTTTGGCGTGTCCCTCTGTGACGACAGTCTCAGACAACGATGTGAGCAGATTGATTGGGTCTGGATTAGTCTCGACCTCCTCTGGGTACGCATCAGTCAATAGAAAATATATCTCTCTGAAATCCTCATCACTAAGGCGATTGCCCACTCCATTCTTAGGATAGAAGAATGAAACCACGGACCATGGGTCTGTTGTCTCGGCACGGATATTGTTCGCAACCATCTCCGCTCTGTTTCTCAGCCGGTACAGCGTCATGACTCTCCATGTCTCTGCCAGAGATCGGTACTTCAACAACCGTCACTCCTCCTCGTCCCTCATCCACCATGCAACGCAGTCTTGGTACAACTCCTCATCACCTATGACATCTATGATTATGTCTCTAGCCCAATCTTGAACAAACCACCTGTCCTCGATCCTGCCAAGACTGTCCATGGCCTTCACGCCCCTCCCCAATGTCATCTGCCCTATGTATTTGAGATAGGAGACTGATACCTTCTTGCCCGTGCAATTCGCTACGATGTATATGCAATCGAAGCAATGAGTAATCGGACTGCGGTTTACCTTGCTTCTAGTCTTCGACCAGATTTCATAGGAATACTCCGATAGTGACTCATAATCCTCGTCGTCGATAATCTCCCAAATCATCTGAATGAGAGACTTATGCTCAGACAGGAAGTCGTCGATGGTTTTCCATTTACTCATCAACATCCCTCAAGGAGTCCTTCTCCACGACAATCCACACGTCATCATCCTCGACTAAATCCGAGAGCGCATCTCTCAATGCCCTAGCCTCAGTCCTGTTCAGAAAGAAACCGGCCTTGGTATAACCAGTCCAACCTGTTTTCGATGGCACGATACGACGCATTCTGACGTTGAGCATACGTCCATCAAAGGCATTCGATGTTATGACGTGCAACTCCTCACCGGGATGACAAGTCGTTTCGATTTCATCATGGATGACGTTCTGATAGTCATGCTCTCTGGTCATCTCATTCCTCCTCTGATAGTATCTGCTTTATCCTAGCCCCTCTGTCATCCATTACCACATGGAGATTATCCCAAGCCTTTGTGAATCCTTGTTTGCCACAGGTCGGGCATTTTCTATCTGTTATCTGAATCATTATCTTGCCGGGTTCAGGCGGCTCTATCCTGACTATGGTTCCACATTGCTTTGAGCATACCGCCGCCTCCCCATACCTGTCCTCTGGTATGTTCAACACCTCTCCCTCTTGGTTCCATGCCTTCTCGATCGCAAGTCCCACTTCCCAACCAATGTGCTTACCCAACTCGACTAGGTACTCATGGTCATCGAACAGGGTCCGAGATTCCTTTGTCACTTTATGAGTGGGCAGAGCGGCATACAACTCGACGAGGACTATCTGGTTCTCCCCGGTTCTCTCATAGACACCGAGGTCTGGGACAATCCACCGTCCCCCCTCCGCCAGACCACCCCACAATTGGATGGCCCATATGCAATCCTCCTCAGTTATCATTCGGATCCCACTCCCACTTCTTGCACATGGGACACATCAGAGTCCCTTGCATTCTGCTCCTCATGATGTTCTTTCTCCTCTTGCTCTTTGTCATCCTCACACCGCATCCTTCACACCACACCTGATACGCATATACATCCTCGTCCTCGGTCACAGAATCCCCTCCAACTCTGAGTCACTCAAGTGCTTGGCAGACTGTAACCACCTCCTCACACGGAAGCCCACTCCCTCGGTTCTTTCCTTATCATAGCGAGACAGCCAATCCTCTGCGATCCTCAAACGCGAGTCGATTATGTCTAACTTCTCTGCTTTCTCTATCCCAGACCACTCTTGATACTCAGATGTGGCGAGCAAAGCCCCCCTCTCTGCTCTAATCTCAGCCATCAATTCATTCCATGGTGCGGACAGCATTCTGTATCGCCTCTCTATGGCATATGCCCTTCCCTTTGGGTCGTTCATGCCAATATCCATTGCGGTTTACGGTATAACCCCGCCTCTCTCACAACCAATCAGGCATCGAATCATCGAAGTCATCTAGTGGTGGCACTATTCGGACAGCAAACAAGTCGTCTAAATCCAATTGAATAGGATACCACCCTCTTCTCTCAAGCATAGAGTCCACATAATTCAGAATCGTCGAATCCTTCTCCACCAACTCCAGAGTGTCTCCTGCAACCACATCATGGGAAATCCAACCAGTCCTTCCGGTATCGACCTCAATCACACCAAAATGCCTGTCTGGCAATTTGAGAGGAAGTATGTCTTTGGAGAACATATTCTCTGCAAGCCTGACGCTCTGCATTATGATGATTGATGATCTGATGTCCCATGGTTGTCCGTCAGCAGTTTCTCCTTGGTCGGAACCCGCATAGCCATCGTCACTAATCACAGTAAGGCTTGGCATGACCCAACGGGCGAGTGCGTACTCAAAGCCGGGTTTAGGAGCATCAGGGAGTTTGTCCTTGTCAATCCTCATTCGATTAACTCCTTGTTAGGCTTACATTTAGGGCATGGGCCTTCGTAGTGATTGTTCACATTATGATAATACATCGTGCCTGTACCAAGACAATATTTGCACTTAGTCATTGATTCTCCCTCATCATCTTAATCAGTATGTCATATGCCTTCTTAGCAGGGGCATTGATGACTATTGGCTCAGGATCATCGGCAGTCCTGTGTATCGTCCACTCGGTAGTGTCCACGCCGTTACCGGGAGTCATGGTCATGGAGTGTGGTGGGCGTCCGAACAGGAACTGTGCGCCCACCCAGACGTTCTTGGCCTTCTTGCGTGTCCTGCCGGGGCATCTAGTGAACTCAGTTACCCTTGGCCCTTTGTTGAAAGCCATGCTCACTCCTCCTCCTCTTTCTTAGCGTTAATCACCCTGCCGAAGTGATTGCCCATGTAAACGTGATTTGACACACAAGCCGCGCCGACCTTCTCAGTCAGTTTCATGCTCAACCCGTAGTTAGCCATCACTTGAGCCAAGTCCTCCATGAGATCCGGCACTCTCTCTCTGCGAAAGGATGCGACGTTCCTCAGAGTGATTTTGATTCCGACCCAATCCCCCATCATGCCATCTCCTGTCTTACGATTACATCTTGGAGAAACTTGTCTCCCATCTTGAAGATTAAATCTCGGAGAATCTCCCTAGACTCTAATACTTGGCCGTCCTCTATTCGCTCTGAGACTCTAGCGAGGATTTCCACCAACGAATTGAAGGCAGGGTTATCTCCAATCTGCTCGATGGTTTCATCAATGACTCGGATGGCCTCTCCATGCTCATCCTGTCCTAGTCTCGTGAATGCGATTGCCATCAGACCTGCTACCGCACGTTCCATGCCTCGCATGGCATCATAGGCACTATCAATGGGATTCATGCCTCTGCCTCCTCACACGCGCACCTTTCGCCACCCCACTCCTCCTCACGGTAGTCGGGGATGATTGGGTGGTCGCAGATTGGGCAGTCACATAGATCGATAACCCATGCGGGCAGGTACTCCTCTGGGTGCTGTGGGTAGTCTGAGTCTCTCATTCCGCCACCACCGCTACGACATCAATGTAGTGCATGATGTCCTCTTCCTCTCTCAAGGCAGGGGTATCCATCACAATGACATTGCCCGCAATGAGTTTTTCACTCATGAGGACATTGGTGAAAAGCAATTTCTGGAAGTATGTTACGAAACGTGCATTGGTCTGGAACTCATCGCTCAGTCCGGCCATCTCATTTGCAAAGATGATGTGTCCGGGGATGGGTAGTTTCTCGATCGGACCCTCCACGAATCCCTGCAATTCCTCTAACGTGAAGTCCTCCCCATCCTTGGGTTCGACCTCGACAATGGGATAAGGATAGGCCTCGCTTCGCTGATAGAATATCCATGCCTTCTTTGGTAAGTCACCCATGCTACTCCTCCTCCTGATCTAGTAGTGCCTCAACGCGATTCTTCGCTAGTGCCTTGGCACTCATGATATGAGGCGGGTCTGCCTTGCGTCGTGCCTTGAATTTCATGTTGTAGCGGTATCTCTGTGCGGCTCTCTGTCTGCTGTTAGGCATGGTCACTCCTCCTCCCTATCTGCGTATGAGGGTATATCAAGCACCTGATTGACCCCTGCCAACATCCTATCGACGAAGGCATTCCTCTCTGCTCGATTCGCGCCCTTGAGAGTGTATATCGCCGTGCCGAGTCCGTTCTTGACCGTGTATCTCAGTCCTGACTTCGACTTGATTACAGTCACACCAGTAATGGGGTCAGACCACTTCAAGGGCTTCTTCAACTCATGAGTGCCGTACTTCTCCCCTGATGCCATCAGGATGTATTTCTCCCCGGTCTGCTCTGCTTGGATGTATCCGTACCGATCGTATGTGTATGACATTCACTCGTCCCCCATCCAATTGTAGCGGCAGGAGCGACCGCTCGCTCCGTTGGTGACAATCCAACCTGCCTTGAGTAGTGCGTCGAAGCGTGGCCTCCAATCGTCGTCGTTGAGGCCCATCTCCGCCATGCCCTTGCGTACTGCACCGATAGTCAGGTCGCCTAGAGACAGGACGCTACTGAGCGCGTCCGTAATCTGCTCTCTCTGCTTGACTATGGCGGAGAATGCGGGGGCGTCACCCTCGACCCCCACACCCTCCTCGGATGTGATGGACTGAACAGTCTGTCCCTCTCCTCCCATGACTACTATGCTAGGAGGCATCTCCTCGGTCGGGTGAACAACCGGGTCCGAGGTGGGTGACTCATGGGTTGGAGTAGTAATGATGTCGGATCTTGTGACTGGACTAGCGACGGGTGTCTCTAGTCCCTCGACAGTGACGCTGACGTTGGTCTGAATCGTACCCTTGGAACGGGACTTGACTCTGCGTGTGAGTGACTCGACCATGGCGTCTATGCGCTCCTTGTCTTGGATGTCTGGCAACTGTGCCTTGTCTATGGATGTGCGACCGGACTCGTTAGTGACCATGGCCTCGTCCTGAACCTCGTTCAGCAAGTTCACTACCTCCTGAACCCTGTCCATGTTGCCGCCGAATGCGTGACGCAGACTGGCAATCAAGAAGGAGTAATTGTATTTGTGATCCAAAGCCATGGTCGTCGTGACATCGCTCTTGCCCACGGGTATCACGACTGATGGCTTGTCGTCCTCTGCTTGGCGAACCCTGAGTGTGACACCATTCACAGTCACCTCCAAGTCCGTCTGCCCGACAGTCCTCAATGGGTTCATACCCTTACGCTCCTCTTGTGAGAAGTAAACGCGCTCACCCGTGTCCTCCATCTGTTCGTGGATGAGTCTCTTCACCTCTGCACCTATCGGTTCCAGAGCGATTAACTCAACGGGTATATTGCCCGCACCAAATTGTTCTTTCAATTGCTGTCCTATCTTTGCTTTGCTCATTCTATTGTCTCCTAGCCCTCATCGGGGAATACTTCATGAGTGGGGGTAGTATTTGAACCTACTTCCGCTTGTGATATGCAACCATGCCAGAACGCTTCTCCTTCATGTTCAACAGGTAGCACTTGCCACAGTACCATCTCTTGCGAGTCGCTTGCGAGACTGATGATTTGGTGTTCCTAGTATTGATGTCCTTTCTGCACCTGAAACACACGGGCATGATTAGCAAAGGGGCGTTTCGCTTATGATTGCTCCTCTTGTGACCTTGTTCAAGTCCAATCTCTTGTCCTTAGAGAATGGAATTAGGTCTTGGTCGTTAAGCCACCATGCCAACGAAGCCCAAGCACCTTCCCATTGCACTCCTGCTTTGATTTTGACTATGTTGGATGATGGAAACTCCCACTGGAATGTCGCATTCCCCTTCCTTCGGATTCTCCTAACTGTCTCGGTACAGTGTTCGACAGGGATGCGCTTCTTGGTCTTGAGGAATTTCACGACCTTGTATCGCCCTGTCCTCTTGTCGAATTTCCTCTCCTTTTCTCTCACCACATAGATGTGAGTGATGGCCCCTGTCCTGTCCTGCTTGACTCCCACGACTTTGCATATCTTGGAGACAAAGGCGGAAACCCACTTCGACTTAGGAAGCAGGAGATTGATGGGAACCATCACCTTCTTCCCAATCAGATCGTCCACGGTTCTTACTGGTCTAGGCATTTACCTTCTCACCCTATCGAAGTCCAATACCATTCCCTCAGTAGTCTCCCTGATTTTTACTTTCAGTTTCATATGAGGAGGCGTCAGTCTCAATTGCTTCTCGATATGGGCGTCAATCATCGCCATCATTTCTGCCGTATCTTTGGGGACTGGCTCCCTACCGATTTTTCGGTTTTTCTTTGCTTTCTTTTTCTTCTTTTTCCAATTCATTTTTTCACTTCCATAAACCGGGCCAATTTTGCCTCGGTAAAATTAACGAGTCGGTATTTGACCATAAAGGCTTCTGCCCAAAAACGGGGTACTGCGAGCCATTTTGGCTAAAAAATGCCTGTTTTTGGATATACAACGTGCATTTTCAATCGAAATAGAATCGAAACTGCACGAGCGAGAATCGAACCCATTTTGTGGGCGAAAGCACTTGGGGGAAGAACATGAAACGAATACGATATGATTGTGTGAAATGTGGTAAGACAACCTATGACCGACGCATCTGTGGTTGGTGTAGGTTGGACACGAGTCTTGAGGAGACATTGAAACTACTGAATGACAATCCAGTAACTCCCTCTGGCAAACCAATCCGACACTCCGTTCATAGTAGGCAAAAGAAAAGGGAGGTGAACAAAGTGAGAAATTGTGACGTATGCGAGGCAAGAAAGGCCCGCCGACAGAAGGTTATGGATGTCCTATTTTCAGCCGTGAAGGCCGGATTTGGAGCCGCCTTTCAGTTGGGCGTGTCAGTCGGTGCTATCTATTATCTGATTCAAGAGGGGGTGATCCTCTGACTGAGGACGAGGAGGAATAACACCATTATCCGTGATGTGGGGGTGCGCTTGCATTCGCCATCCGTTGGCCTCTCTCCTGAGTCTAGCGCATCTTCCACATCGGACAACAGTATCCTTGGATTGCGTCCTGATGTTGTGCTTCTTGCAATCTCTGCATTGCCTGTAATTCTCAGGCTTGCGAGCGGGGCCTCTCTTCTTGTGTCTGCGAGCGTATGGCTTCATCATGACCAGTCCTTGTAATCCAACGTCAAGTCCCAGACCTGTATGTTGTACCTCTGGTTCTCGATGGGTGATTTGGTCTGGACGAAACCGATCGCTCTGAACCGGGGGTCTTTCGATAGGACATTGGTGGTTTGCTGTAATGTGGTTCCACCATAGGACGATTTGTTGATGTGGTCGAAAATCTGCTGTGTCGTTTGCGGACCCTTCTTCTCAAGGTGCTTCACAATCTTGAGCCGTAGCCGCTTCGTCTTTCCAGTCATGATTCTCTTGAAGGGACTCAACCCATCATCCCCGGCATTGGTGGCATACCCCCGTCACCTGCCTTCATACTAATCACGTCGTCTATTCTTAGAATCATGATGGCGGCTTCGGTAGCGGAGCCAAGTGCTGTCCACACTACCTTGTGTGGCTCTATGACCTTCGCATCCCTCATGTTCACCACATCCCCTTGTGTGTTTATCCCGTAGTCCGCGCTCTCTGCCTTGCGTAGCGCGAGGACTGCATCGACCGGATCGATTCCGGCGTTCTCCGCCAGAGTCTTCGGTATTGATTCCAGAGCGTCGCTGAAAGCGGAGATTGCCATTCCCTTTCTGTCTCCCATGGTAGCGGCCTTCAACCTCAGATGTCGGGCTAGGTGGGCATACACTCCTCCACCTCCTGCAACCAATTTCTTGGCCCTAGCACTCAGGAAAACCACACCCATGGCGTCGTCCCATGCTCTCTCTATCTCATCTAGGGAGTGGCCGGTACTACCACGAAGCACGGCAGTAACGCTTGTCGTCCTATCTGATTTCAGGACCGTGCAATGATAGTCTCCGAACTTGACCTCCTCAATACTAGAAGCCAGACCCATGTCCTCCGGGTCTATATCCTCCAAGCCATTGACGAACCTCGCGCCCGTTGCCTTCTTGAGTGCCTCCATCCTGCTCTTCTTCACGCGCTTTAGGCAGAAGATCCCGGCCTTCGCTAGATAGTGCATTGCGAGGTCATCCACCTCCTTCTGGCAGAACACCGCATTAGCACCTGTTGATATTATCTCCGCGCACATCCCCTTGAGCATCTCCTCCTCTTGAGCCAAGAAGTCCTTGACCTGATCTGGGTTGTTGATGTTGAGCGTCGTGTCGAACTTCGACTCCTTGATGCCAATCTCCTCTGTGACCAGTAGGACATGAGCGTCGTTCAGGCTCGCGGGCATCTCGCTGTGCGCTCGCTCCTTCTCTATGAGGACACCATGAATCAATGCGGACTCATCATACGTCCCACCAGAGAATGAGGCTACCATGATGTCATCTAACGTACCCTCATCACCTATTGTCTGGACGGCCTCGACGCACATTGCTGAGATTACCTCTGCCGCTCCTTCTGCACTCTTCCCGGTCAGGCTAGTCATGGCGACGCTAGTCAAGTCCTCCTCTGTGGCATCCCATCCCAATGTGGCTAACTCGTCCTTGGCTAAGTCATGAGCCTCCTTGAAGCCCCTGCATATGATTGTCTGGTGTATGCTGTCGTCTAGCAAATCCTCCGCACGTTCTAGTATGGCTCCCACCAGAACGGCGGCTGATGTCGTTCCATCGTGAGCCTCCTGCTCTTGGGTTTCGGATACCTCTATGATGAGTTTCGCGGCAGGGTGTTCAACGTCTAGCCTGTTCAATATCGTGGCTCCGTCGTTGGTGATGACCACATCTCCTGATGGGTCCACTAACATCTTGTCGGCTCCTTCTGGACCGAGCGTGGATCTCACGGTTTCAGCGACGGCCTTAGCCGCCGCGATGTTGTTGCTCTGGGCGGGCTTTCCCCTGATTCGCTCCGTCCCCTCCTTCATTATGAATATCGGTTGGTTGCCTTGTGGCACGTTGTTCATAACGTCGGTGCTGACAGGATTGACATTTAATCCCGCCGACCTTATCTCAGGATTTCCTTGACTTTGACATAGAGATAGAGCCACAGCAAAGCGACTCCTCCCCACGCGGCCATGCCCTTGATTAACTCCCAATTTGCCTCTGCTTGCTCTGGACTGGTCGCCATTACCTCAAGCATCCTCAGTCTCTCCCCACGTCCTGCAATAGAAGCACAATGCGGCGGGAGATGGACTCCAGTTGGAACAACCGGGCTTGTTGCATTGACACGCCCTATACATGATACATACTCCCTTGATTGTATAGGATAGTCCAGTCGATCGCAACCACGAACAGGGGGATTAGCAGGGGGCGACTCGACTGAACCATCGACCCCACAGACTGGTGTATCGTTATGAATCCTTACTAGGGTAGCCGCCTGACCAGAGGGTAATCGAAGTGACAGCAGGTCTTGCACACCCACTCCTCTCCCTCCTCTAGGCCACCATGGAGGACGGTCCAACAGTCGTAGCACACAATCCTCCCCGGTAATTCTCCCTCTGCCTCTGGGTGCTTGCATCCCTCATCCACGCGGCCACAGTCCGGGCATGGTTCGCCGTCCTTCCAACGTGGCTTATCCAGAACCTCGACTCCCTCTATCGCCTTCGCGGCGTCGGCCCATGATGGCAGATCAGTCACTCCTCCTCCTCCTTCCGTCTTCGTCTTCTATCCTCTGTTCTGGCGTCTAAGATTGCCCTCTGCTCTTTGTATGGCAACTCCTCGATGGTGAAACCCATGCCGTTGCAACAGGAACACCTTCGCTTTCTAGCCAGACCCGCATTGAGTCTCCTCTGGAGATACCCCTGCCTTCTCTCGCGCCACGCGCTACGCTTCGATTTCCTTGGCCTCCACTCCTCTTTGAAATAGCCCTGCTTTGTCATTTGTTAGACCTCCATCTCGACATGGTAATCCATGAGTCCTCATCCTTGGGAATAGCGTTGCGGGATATGCACCTGAAATCACGCTTGACAGCAGTCTCCTCATGAGCCGCAAAGCACCCCTCTGCCGCCTCCAGACTGTCGAAATCAGCCGTGACCGTAGCCTTGGCCCCATCCTCGCTCAGAATCTCTCCTATGACGCGATATGACGGCTCTGTTGATTCAAAGACCACTATGACGAAAGTAAACTCGATCGGCTCACTCATCATGCTCCCTCGACCCTCTCTCTGTATAAATCCTCTATCCACTCACTCTTCACTCTCTAGGTTCTCGTCCTCGTAGTCGGTCGCCCTCTGCATACCTGCCTGTATCTGGTCGGCCATCTTGATGTGGCCCACAACCAAATCTAGCCTAGAGAACTCCTTCCCGATCCATGTCATGGGGCCGGTCATGGTATGGCCCGTCAGAGGGTGCGTCATGGTCACGATCCTGTCCTCTATGTTCAGAACCATGACCCTGCCATCAGCGAGCGTCATGCGCTCCTCTATGACTACCTCCACGTCCTCATCGAACTCCGTTGGCGTCCACTCCTCGGTCATGCCTTCACCTCCTCATGTATCTCAGGGAATAGGGCATACTCGACATCGCGTAGTGTCTCAAGGAATAACTCCTCCACTTCCTCTGCCTCCATCAAAGTGTCACTCCACTTTTTCCTAGCCGCGAGAATGACCTCATATGCATCGTGAATCTTGGCGTGGTCCCCGGTCATGCTTCTGGCCCCCACTCGCACCACTTGCACTGATTTGGATTCACAGGCTCTATCCACTCCTCCTCCCCTGTCCTGTCGTACAGGTCATGGTCTATGCTAGACGCTCCTATGTCATCCTCATCGACCAACTCCCCACAGGTTGGACACTCGACACGTCCGTAGTCGCAATCGCTCATGCTTCCACCTCCTCAGTCGGCAGTCTGTCGTCCATGATGTCTCGGAACTTGGTTACAACCTTCCCCTGTATGAAGTCAGGGATGGCATCTTCGTCCCTGATATTGTCGGTCATCGCACCAAAACTCGCACTCTTGGCATCGCTCTGGAAGTCATGGAGAGCAATGAGATGTTCACTCATGAATCTCGTCGTTCTCCTCATGTCTCCCAATGCATCCTCTATGGCATGGGCGTCGGACGACGACAGCGTTTCTCCGTCATACACGACAGAGACACCGCCACCGCTATCGGTTCTCTTTAACAGCCCCTTTTCAATGAGGTTCGCCTCAAAGACACGATAAGCGACTCTCAAGTGTTCACTATCAGAGTCAGAGTCGAATGCCCTATCCTGCCACATAGTATCAGGCGAACAATCCTCAAATATGTCAATCGTCGTTGGTTCAAGATTCCACATGAATCCGACTCGGCAGATTCTAGCATCGACAGGAGAATCGTATCTCCCATTAGCCCAGATTCTCATGATGGGTTCGGAGAAGTCATTCTCTAGCATCACTCGGAAGTGACCCATCATACTCTGGAACCGTCCTTGTTGGACAATTGCCTCCGTCCAACAAACCTCTTTCTCCTCACAGGTCTTGACGTATGCCTTGATGGCCTCTGCAAAGTCCTCCTTGGCCCTATCCAGAATGTTGTCTCTATCGAAGAAGGTTTTCAGCAGTCTGACTGATCCTGACTTCTTGATAGCATCGGACCACCTGCGGTTTGCCTTTCTTGTAATGTAAGCCAATGCTCCTGTGTGTTTGTTGCCCTTGATGGCCCTCTGCACATCATCAGTCATCCTGCTGTCTCCCCAATTGTTTCGGGTCAATTCCAAGTCCTCAGTAAGAGTCTCAATCTTACTGGCCGATAGTTTCTCCCATGCCGCCTCTGGGGCGTCCTTCTCGACCGGGAGGCCCCCATACCTCTCTATGGTGTCTAGGGCCTTCTGAGAAGCCTCTGTGACCTTGTGGAACTCCTTTGCTTGTTTCAGGCTCTCCCATGCCTCGTAAGCCTCCTCCGCGAGGTCAGAAACGTCCGATGCACCACAGAGAACCCATGGCGTGGTGAAGGCTCTGTATAGCCAATTGTCCGGGTTGCTCGCTGTGACCTTTCCGTCCGGGGATGACACCGCTATGGTGTCCTTCTCCATGTCCTCCTTGAGTCCGAATGCCTCATACAGATTGTCACTCACAATGTCGTTCAACTTGCTCACCAGACCGACCAATTTCGCGTCCACCGTAACTACATTGTTCGACCTCCATGTGCTATCGACATCAATCTTCATCTCGCTTAGTCCGGTTGTCACCATTACAGCCCTATCCACGACATCCTCTAGGTTGTAATCCGGGTCACTATGGCGATATACCTCGTCACCGTCAGCATCGACATCCTTCACTTTAAGGCTGAAATTGACAGTCGCAACATCAGTGGTGATGCGATCGTATTTCCTCCTATGTTCCGATACCAGATACGCTCTCAGGCTGAATTCCTTGCAACCACGGAAGACTGCTCTTTCATCATTATGCTCCTCGACCGATGCGGCCAGAGTCAGAGTAGTATCCATGAACGAGCATCTGCTGATTGCATAGCGAGAAGACCCCCCGTTTCGGATTGTGATGTAGTCGGAGAGATGTCCATCCAGAATCTCCTGCTCTCCTCCCGTTAGCATGGTCTTCCAGACCCGTCCTGCTTCTTGCCGTGGGGACACACCCTGCTTCAATGTCTGGACATTGACCCCCTCCGTTTCAAAGGGGATTTTCCTCTTGTCCAAATCGCTTAGGCGGACCGTTCCTGCTACCATAGCCACGCCCAGAGCCACGAGAGTGGTCAGGCTAGGGTCTAGTAGTGCCGGAAGCAGAGAGAAGGCCCCCATGCCCCAATAGATGTGTCCGCATTCAACCTCATCCTCATCCAGAGCCTCGCATACCAGATTGGGTTCTCCATCGGCGTCTGTGAATGGCGTCATTATTGACCATGCACCGCACGATTTGCATTGAAGCAATTTCTCATCCGCGTTAGGCAAGCCGGGGTCTATTTCCTCAATCCTATCTCCGAACATATCGAAGCGTTCAGGGTGCTTCATTCGCTCCAAGTCCTCATACGAATCAGCGACTATACTACTCTCTGCTAAGTGTCCGCCATTGGTCAATGGGCCGACTCCCTCGTCTTTCAGAACCCCTCTGACAAACTCGGACTCCTCATACCAATCCATGGCTATCTCAAGGCAGTTGCACTTGATTCTGGAGTAGTGGATATGCTCTAGTCGTCCGGTGTATGGGTCTTCACCCACGCACTCGCTCACCATCTCCTCTAGGTTGTGGCAGGTATCGAAGTGCTGACCCCTGACCTCTCCGCTATCGTTGCCGAAGGAGGGGCCTTCTGGATCGTATTCCTCTGCTATGCAAGCAGGGACGCATGAGGTTGGCTCCTCCGTCGTCTTGGTCCTACCGACTACCCCGACCACCATAGCGACGCCTAGAGCGACCATAGAGGCCATGGATGGGTCTAGTAGTGCCGGGATGAATCCCATGGCTCCAACGGCTCGCAACTTAGACTCCTCCACAGTAATCCGGTTGCCCTTCTCGTCAATGTTCATCCATCCCTGTTCATACAAGACCAAATCCCAATCGGTCCATGCGTGAATCCACAAGTCCTGAATGCCATGCCAATGAGGACGCTGTGTGTCAGCCTCAAAATCTGGGTCTTGAACTACGACGTGCTGAATGATTCCATCCGGGTATCTGGTGGTCGAAACGCCCCGGTTCCAGAAGACAAACATCATGCAAGCCAGACCATGCTTCGCATACATTCTCTGGTGGTTGTCATAGACCTCGGCATGGGATGGCTCAATCCATGGAGGGAGGTTATCCAACCATTGGTGGGCCTGTTCAAAATTGATTGTGGTGTAACTAAAAATGCCCTCATCATCATCATTCCGACCGGCAGTTACGACTCCCACTACCATAGCCGCTCCCAGAGCGGCGATAGACACCATAGAGGGGTCTAGTAGTGCCGGAACCAATCCGAAGGCTCCAACAGCGTTCAGGGAGGCCGCAGGGGCCTCCCCGAAGTTTAGGTATGTCACCACCAGACTACCTTGTCCTTGGTAGTCCTCGGTCTTCTTGGCCGTGAATCCGGTGATGGTCACTTGTTGGCCCTTCTTGATGCTCTGGGTCCACTTGGCACTAGAGAACGTCTTGAGCCTATGCTCATTGGTCACGAACGTCACAATGGCCTTCTGGACGCCCGGATTGAACCGATCGTCGAACCATCGAATATCGGCAATGGTCGCAACCAGATTCCCGGTCCACTTGGTCCCTGCCTGAGCAGGGAAGGCAGTCAGATCTGTGGACTTCGCGGCGTCCCTGATTTCCTTGGTGTAGGATGTTGTCTCCTTCCAATATCTGGAGGACGAACCGGCCACAAAATTGGCTGTCTTGTAAGTCACATATCCGGCTCTCTGGACGGTCGCTAGGGTGCGACCGAAGGTGTCGGTCTGGTTCTCCTTTACCGAGGCCTCAAGAGCATCCAGAACCCACTTCCTGATGCCCCCTACATGGACTGCCTCGTAAGTCGGTGGCCTCTCGATAATCTGAGGTCCGTTCGGGTTGTCGTACTTGGGCCTTGGATTGGAGACAATCCTGTAAGCGGCGGTCGTGTCAATCGGCTTCCCCCACCTATCGAAATCAGAGATATACTCCTTGACTGTGTATCCCATCCACTGGCCCATGGCCGTGCCTCCTAGACCTCTCCTGTATGAACCGAAGATAGCGGCATTCTCTCCCACCAAATCCACGAACTCGGTTATCTCCATTCTGGCAATGTTTTTCCTCCATGATAGAGGGTCGGTTTCCATGCCCTCGTAGGGGCTGTGATTCGCCCTGATGGTGAACAGTTTCTCTAGCATATCGGGGTCCACTCCAGTGTAGTCATAGAGGCAGGACGAACCAATCACCAGAGCATCAGCATCGGCGTTGTTGGTATCTCGGACCAGAACCAGTTTCTTTCGATTGCTCTTTCTCTGGTCACAATGGTCACAGACTGTTGGGTCATATGCGATCGCATTTCCATGGCCGTATCTCTTAGCCAATTGCTCGCTAATCCAAAGGTTCCTATCGTCCTCATTCTCCTCTGTGGTGGGTATGGGTCTGATGAGCATCTCTGTGTCCGTCAGAGGCGTCACAGAGGGGTCAAATGGCACTAGGGTAGCCATGGCCTCGTATCCCTTGTCAGTGAGCGGAGAATGGGTCACAGAGACAGGGGTTCTCATGACTCTGAATTCGACCTCGGTTGGATCACCTCGCGCTCTGGCGGCATCGGCGGCGACACCATAGAGGGAGCGCATCTCAGTGACCCAGACGGCATCCTTGACCTCATACTCAAAGGTCAATCCACGGCGGTCAAATGCCCTCTGGATTCTCTTTGCCATCTTCTCAAAGCCGGGGGCATTCAGGGTGTTGATATTCCACTCAATCGTGATGGTTTCTCCAGAGTCATCGGAGCATCCAGAGCAACATTGGGAGGGGGCATCTCTGCCCCCCCCGTTGTCCTGTGCCATCGCTCTGAATAGATACCCAGAAGGCAGGTCTGAGATGTCCATGGAAGCCGCGTTAGCGGGCATGGGCTTCTCCTCCTCAATCTCTTGGCCCTCGGTGGTCTTGGCTCCCTTGAACCACTCTGGCATTCCAGAGAGAATCCACTCAGAGGCGTTAGCGGCCTCCTTCAACACTCCACGGCATGAGTCCATCCACACATCGGGATTCTCCGGATCGGGTGAACCGACATACTTGGTGGCCCATGATTTCAGGTATGCTCCGTGCTGTGGGGCTACGTCATTCATGCCCCATGCTCTAATTACCATCATAGCGGCCAATTCAGCGACCAACTCTTCCCTCGCATAGCCCTTGGACCCGAATGGATTTCCCATGGCTCTAGCGAGTCTCAGGCGATGTCCTGTGGCATGAGCGGCCTCATGGGCTAGGGTTGCCGCGAAGGCCTCCAGAGCCGTTACACCGTTGTCCTTGAACGTCCCTGCCGGGGGCATGGATATGTAGTCCTGAGCAGGGGAATAGAAGGCCCTGTTTGGGGCCTCTTTGTATCTCAGACCTGTGAGGTTATTCAGGATTGAATCGACAAGAGTCTTGGCCCCTTCGACTACGGGTATATCCTCCTTGACCGGAGTCTTGGGTTGAGTGTTCTCAAAGTCTGGGACAATCTCTAGCACACGGTCTGTTGGAAGGTTGATGTCCTCGATGTTCCAGACCAATGCCTCCTTACCGACTGTCATGCCTCCTAGACCCTTCTGGGCCTTCTGGATTCGCTTCTTCTTGGCCTTCCCGGTCTTGGGGTCCATTATCACGTTTCCAGAGGCGTCCTTGGCCTCGACCCAGAAGGTCTTGAGGAATGGAACCCAGATCGCTCTCTGCTCTCCATTTCTCTCAAATGAGTCCTTGATTATGGGCTTCATCTCTCCATCCACATCGACCATGTATGAGCCGGGGTTCTCCTTGTAATCGGTCTGGTAATCCTCGTCCCAGACCAACTCAATCTTGAGTTTCCGGGCTATCTGATTGACCTGCTTCTGGGTGGCCCAGACCGGATAGAATCGGCCTGATAGGGTGAAGATATTGGCCCCCTTGTATGCTCTCCCGGTCAGGGCGTTTACTGGTCTGCTGACGGTGTATTCTATGCCATTCATGACCATCTTCCAAGGCTTCTGCCATGATGGGAGGCTACCCTCTAGGAGGGGTCCGAAGGTTTCCCACATCTGGTCTAGGGCCTTGTCCTTGATGGCCTTCAACCACTCTGGCCTAGCGGCGTGGTCTGCCTTCATCTTCTCGATAGTCTCTGGGTTGGTGGGGTCATGCTCCATGGTAGTCTCTGGGGCCTCCAGAACCGCTCCTACGGCTCCGACTAGACCCAGAGCAGGGTGTAGTAGTCCAAGGGCTAGAACAAGCCCTAGAACGGCTAATCTAGGCCATCCATTGGATCGGCTCTGGATGAGTCCCATGTCTCGGAGAATCTGTACCCTCCGGTTGTGGTTCTGGGCCTGTCTGGCCGATGGCCTAAGACGACTCTTCGGGGCTAGGTCATAGAGGCCTCCGACAATTGCAATCTCGGTGTTCATCTCGCTGTCTGCCGAGGGGATTGCTGTCTCCTCGGTGACTACGTTCTGGGTGCTGATTAGCACTACCAGAAGGGCGGTCATCATTGCTGTTCTCATTGCATTCTTCATACTTTTTCACTTCCGTCCGGTCATTGCCGGTAGTGTCTCGGTAGTGGGGGGACTATTTGAGTCCCACCCTTTCCCCCGTGTGAGTGGCTCGGTTTTGGACGGGACCAGATCGGGGCTAGACGTGGTGCGATTTCAGCAGACATCCGACACACCCATGTCTTCTATCCACAGACACCGAAACAGGGCCTTGGTGCAACGGTTCTGGGGGCGTGGTGGGGTGGATGGGAGACAACAGACAAAGGTCGATACCCCTACCCTCCGAAACGTATTCTCAGGTCAGTCTTCTGTTGTATAGTCTAAGTTGTCTAGTCTAGTGTCTAATTGTCTGCTATTTGTATGCCAATTGCACCATCCGAAGCGGGCTGTGGCTAACCCCCGTCCGCACCCCTCTCCGGTCATCCCACCACCATCAGCGCGACGGCGTGTGATGTGGCGGGCGATCCGGAAAAAATGGGGGTCGATGGCGGGCGATGTGGGAGGTCGGTGGTGGGCGTGGCGATAGCCTCCGATGGGCATTGATAGACAGTGGCCGATGGTGGGTGGTGGGAGGTGGCGATAGGCCCGCTCCATGCCCCCTCCACGCCTCCTCCCCGGCCCCCCGCCGATGGCCGTTGATGTGGGTGGATGCGGGTGGATGTGGTGGGCGTGTGTGGGATGCCCCATCGCCCCGTATCGGATGCCATCGGAGCGCATCGGGTGGTGGGCGTACAGCCCGCCGCCCCCTCCGCCAATGCGTGGCCCCCCGGCTCCCCTCCGGGTCGCCGGAGCCATGCGAAAATTAGGCATGGAATTTTTTTTTTTTTTCTGCGAAGCCCCCCGGCCTAACCGCATACGCTCGGCGGACAATTTCCGGGTTTTTTTCTGTCAGGGCTGTCAGGGTTGCCCGATCGGGATGAAAAAGGCAAAAACGCTCCAAAATCGTTGCTGTTTTTTTTCTCGGACCAAAATTTTCGGGAAAAATGCTGTCATAACTGCGATAAAGCATGGTTTTTTTCCAAATTCGTGGGCGGAGCGTTTAGCATGGCTTGGGAAGTCGTGAAAATGCCGGTTTACCATGGCACAACAGCCGAAAATGCCAAGAAAATCATGCAAGAGGGGTTGAAGCCGACAGATCACGCCCCACAGTTGTATGATTTTGACATGGAGGAGATACAGGAGGCACTTGGCTTCGATGACCAACAGATGGAGGACATTTTCGGAGGAAATTGGAACTTCTTCTATGGGGACAAGGCAAAACCGAGCCTTAGCACCATGGGTGGCAAGCAAGCCGCAATCACTAGCGCGAAGGATTGGGTGGACGACGAGGAGGAGGGCGGGGGGCCGGTGGTGCTAGAGATAGACGACCGACACCCGGATTCGCCCTTCTTCATGCCAGAACCACGCATCCGACCGGACGAACCGGCGTTCAACGAACCCAAGGACCAACGCAGGTCGAACAAGGTGATACCCCCTCACCTGATACGCCAGTTGAGTCAGGATGAGGTCGATAGGGCCATCCAGAGCGAGGAGGACTACTACACGGCCAACGAGGAACGTGCGGACCTCATGAGCGAGATAATAAACCAGATAGCCCGATCTCCTCGCAATCAGTATATGGATGAGGAGTTCGACCACGCTTTGGAGCAGAGGAAGAAACTCCTGAGCCAACTGTCGTCGAGTGACCTGCGTTTCGGTTTGAAGCCCTCTTATTGGGAGAAAAAGGGCAACGCGCCCCGATTTGGTGGTTTGGAGGGCTTGCAATGACGTTTGAAGAGGCTTGGGCAGTCGTCAAGATGCCTATCCTAGAGCCGCAACCCGGCATAAGGTTCGGATATGACTCATTGGAACCAGTAAAATTGCCTCAACAGGCGATTGATGACATGATTGTGAGCGATCGTTTTCTTGACGCCGGTCTTTATCCGTCGATAGGTAATATTCCCTATGCATGGAATAATCGTGATGCCATCAAATACATGACTCCTGATGACTATTTTGATTCAATTGCATCTGCACACCCTTCGGAGCCGCCGCCACGTTTTTTAGGCCCCAGAGGGAGAAAATTCAGATGGACTCATTCGGATGATGATTCCTTTCACAAGAAGAGGATAGAAAGAATAATTGAAGGCATAAAAGAAGGGAAAATCATAGGTATGCCTGAATTACAAGTTAGCGGCGATAACGACGAGTTTGAGAGTGAAAATTTTCAGGAAGGAGGACATAGGATGGACGCATTGCGCCAAATGGGCTTTGCAGACACACCAGTTCCCGTGTTTTTGCATAGGAGGCGGTAGTAATGGTGTTTGACGAAGCGTGGCAAGTCGTCAAGATGCCCATCGTACCCGGTTCCGTCTATCGTGATTACAGGAGAGAGAGGGAAAGGGATGAGAGGATGGAATCGCTATTTGGCATCGACCAAGGCCTTGCAACTGCGCCTCGTGCAAAACTGTATTCTGCAAAGTTCGATGACCCTGAGACAGGGGAGCAATTGGACATGAGAGGGAGTTATCGCCTACCCGCCGAAGGAGATATGCTTAGTGTCTCTATCAAAGAGCCTGATTCCCTTGCAGGAGAGAATTTCGATCATCTGGATGAAAGGGCATATGCGGATTTTTCGTCTATGGGATTAAAACGGCATAAACCAAACCATTGGTATTCAGTAGGAACGACGACTTTGGATAATTTTCAGAGAAGGGGGTATGCTACTGCATTGTATGACTTAGCCGCCTACCTGTTGGATAGACAAAGGAAAGGGGGTGCGCCACTCAAGGAGTCATTTGAACAGTCAAGAGCCGCCAAGGCGTTATGGAATTCTCGATTTAGTGATGATTTGGGAGATGACGAGGAAATTCCCGAAAACCGTGTGAGTTGGAGTCCTAGTGCTTGGGATGCACAGCGAATTTGGCCTGTCAGGGGTGATTTGGGATGACGACGTTTGAGAAGGCATGGTATGATAATATAGATTGGGGCAGAGGACTTCCAAAGGACTCCATCAGACTTCCGGGCTACACAGGCCCGTCGGGACAGGATAGGAGGTCGCATTTCAGGCCAGACATGAAGTGGCTCAACAGAAACCCCATGGATGAGGGTGGTTGGTCGTTAGGGAGAAGATTAACTGATGACGGGCAAGAACTTTCGGTTTGGAATGCCGGAGACTACACGGACGAGGAAAAGAGGCGGCAGAGGTTGAACTTGGCGTTGGCTCGCCTACCTATGGAATTCAATCGACCCTTGGGGCTTGAGGAGACAGTGGATCTTCTTGAGGATCCGGACGATATTCAATATCTTGTCGATATTGGCGTTTTGCCTTCATTCATGACAGACAAAGTGTCTCGCAGACAAACGGCAGAGGATTTGGATACCGGGGCCAAAGATGCCTATGACATATTAGAGGAGGCTTTTGAGGACGGTTTTGTTCCTCCTACCATCGGAGGACGGCAAAAAGATGAGTATTTTATGCCTCACACCGACTTGGACAGGCTCAATCTCATGGATAGGATGAGGGCTGTGATAAACGCGAGGCTCATGGATGTCCCTAGAGAGCAGTTGCTCACTTTGGTCGATAGAAAAAGCATGGCTCCCAAGGTGATGGATGATTGGTATGAATCGACCAGACCCATGGCAGGTTCGTTCGGCCACGGGGAATGGCAGGGACACACGCCGAGAACAAGTGGTGCTTTAGTCCGAGATACCAAGGAACTAAGCAGATTGGATGGTCAGGCGAACCTCTTTGATGACATCATGGACAGAATTGGCAAACAACCGGAAATGTATGCGGCATTCAGGAGGCTTCTGTCATCTGAGGCCGCAGATCTGCTCAATACGATGGATGACAGGCGACAGTTAGACAGAATCGACAGCCGAGGGATGCCATTCAGCAACGAGGGGCGTTACTATGGCCCGATGCAAGGTCCGGCGGAGGATTTCGGGGATGTCGAGATAAGGGACGATGGAAGTGACCCTCGCATGAAGAGAAGCGACCCATTCAGCGAGGAGTTCCAAATAATGAATCGTTCAAGCGATTCGTTTGACGATGCGTGGAGCATCACGAAGTACCGCAAACTTCCCCATTGCCCCTACTGCGAGGGAAACCTGAACCTCTCGCATGGAGGGTATGGTGAGAAGTTCTGCGAACGGTGCAGGAGAACCGTCAAGCCGTTTTACAAGTATCAGGGGGGTTATTGATGACGATATTCGATAAGGCTTGGAAAATCGTCAAGGAGGACATGGAATGCTGTGGTGAGCCAATGACATACAAGGAGTCGGGAATGTATGACCCTCCTCTGGGGAGTTTGGAACCAGTCTCTGGACCGCCGGATCTTGACAGTCATTCTCCCATTTGGATATTCCAATGCGAGCGATGCGGAAAGGTAATCGAAGATGGTATGCAAGATGGGGCGTATCCATGACTGCCTTTGACCAAGCGTGGGACATCGTGAAGGATTTCAAATTCATGGGGTTGGAAGCCCAGAAAAAGGCGAGAGAGCGAGCCAAGAAGGGAGTTCAGAACATGGAGGGGTATTTTGACCGACTTTCAAGTATGCTGACGATGGGTGGCTTCAGCCCACAGACAAAGGAGATTTTTGCCAATTTGGACGCACGGGATTTGCATTACAAGGATGGGCATTATACTACTGACGAAGAGAAGGAGAAATCAATATTGAATACTCTCAGGCATGAAAGCGACCATGCCGCACTTGATTCCATCCTTGTAAACGAACTACAACCCCAGAACGTCAAATTTCCTTATTCGGTCCCCATTAAAGAAGAGAACAGAGACAAGATAAGCGAAGAGTTCAACGATCGTTACACTAGAGCGCAGGAGTATGCTGTCCAAGGGCTTGATACCATGCGTAGGCTGACGGGACCGAGGGAACCCGGACTCAGGATAAGCAGGGTTCGTGCGCCAAATAGGCGATTTAGGAATTTAGCGAGGTATGACGGTGGTTTTGAATCGGGATATAGCGGAACTGCCTTTTCCGACGAGCAACTCCGAGATTTGATAGATTTGGAGGAGAATACTGCGGCCTCTGCTATGAATTACGCTATGGGACGCAGAGCAAGGGAGAACGCGAAGAGGATGATGGAATGAAAGCATTCGACCAAGCATGGGATTTGCTCAAAGCAGTAAGGTTTGACACGCAGGGCGGCAGAGGCTCAATGCCTTTCAAGGCATATCGTGTAATACCTAGAAAATATCTCGATGAGGTTCTTTCGGAGGGACTTTTTCCAAGGGATGCTAGTCAATGGAATAGAATCGGTGTTCCCGATTTGACATCGAGACAAATGCGTAATATGCCCAGAGATGCATTAATCACCTACTTAAACTACCATAATGACAATGTTTTGCATTCTTTCATGCATCGAGAGGGGTATGGTCCTCAATCTAAGGCTCTAGCAAGACTCAGGAGAGAACACCCATACGTCAGCAGGACTCATCCGGCATTGACCGCTCGATATTTTGGTGACAGATTCATGACATTGCCACCAGAGGACTTCGACATAGAAACCGGCAGGAACCCGGAGAACGTGGCTGTCGTCGGCTCCAAGATAGTGCCTCCCGGTATTCGTTTTGTGGACTTGGACTTTGAACCGGCGGTAACAGCAACGAAGCCAATCATGACGTTTGAACCGATAGAGCCGAGGCATCTGGACGAAGCAATACCGATTGATGACCAAGGCAGGGAACTAAGATACACCAGAGGTAGTGAGATACCCGATGTGTTAAGAGATGATTGGGGGTATGATGAATGACAGCATTCGACCGAGCATGGGATTTGGTGAAGATGCCAATCCACATGGAAGGTGGTCGCTATGACGAAAACGACATCCATCCACTTTCAATTCACGGCCCGATTTATCAAGGCAGGAGAGCGGGCAACCCCGATACAGGACATTGGACGCCTCATTTTGATAAAGCACTCGCATACGCCCTTTTTGGACCGCGATATGAATGGGGAGAAGAAAACTATCAGAACTATGTGGATGCTAGGACGGCGATACCGGAAGTCTATCGCTATGAAGTACCGGAGGACAAGCATATGTCCGTGCCACCAGATCTGGATTACATGACAATGGAAGCACATGGTCCCGTTGGAGCGGCGGCATCCAGAAGGATTTCTTTTCACGACGACTACCATGACATCATGTCAGGAGAATTTCCCGGCAAAGAGCCGACAATGATACCAGATAATGAGTTAGCCGACATAATTGAAAGGCTGTTACAGAACAAGGACTTTGCAGAGTCAATAGGCGAGCCGTATGATTCTGATGGTTTGACTAATTACGAGGGTCTGATGAATGTGATTTCGCTTGATACGGACTTTGACCAAGACGAATATAAGCGGATATTCAACATTGACCCCGTTCAACAGGACAACATAGTGCCGAATCCTGATTGGATTTACTCAGAGGATATGCAGGAAGCACTAGATGAAGCATACGATGGGCCAATTGACATTGATTTATCCTCTGTGGTAGGCATGAAAGGGGGCCATTTGTCTGATATAGTGCAAAGATTGAGAGAGAGGGGTATGGAATGACCGCATTTGACGAAGCATGGGAGGTGACGAAGATGCCGATTTACCATGGGACATCGACAAAGTACCTCCCTGACATAATGAGAGAGGGTTTGAAGCCGACATCGACTATCCCTGATGCTCATGCGAGACAGATGATTGATGACATGGGGTATTCGGATGATGACCCGATTTGGCTCAAGGAGTGGCTCTATGGCGTTGCCAATAGGTTAGCGGAACCCGCGAGGTATGCGGTGATGGCCGGTTCCGCAAGAGAACCGAGGCACAAAGGATATGGCGCAAAACAACTCTATCCAACAAGTGAATACCTAGATGCTCAATTTGATACTAATTCTCTGCCTGTGATTCTTGAAATGCCCGATGACGCAGGAGACAAGTATTGGATTGACGATCCTGTTGGCGCACAGGGATTCGGAGATGGAGGTTGGCTAAGAACAGGAGGCACAGTTCCCCCTGAGCAACTTAGGGTGTTGGCACAGGCAGAACCCGACATGACAGTAGGTCAATTCATAGAAATGATACGGAATAGGAGTAAGGAGATGGGTTTAGAGGAGGATGAAGATGACTTTGAATTCTTTTGACCGAGCGTGGGATTTGATGAAAATGCCTTTCAGAGTGTATGACACAGAATATGGTCGTTATGATGACGAAGGCGAGCCTATTGAGGAGGATAATCCGCCTTTTCATTCAAATTATCTTGATAGAGTGGATAATGTCATGTATTCGGGTGGAAGTATCGGTGATGCGCCCATGCCCTCCTTTTGGACAAATAAATTGGATGAGGCATTGGCCTATGCGTTGTTTGGTTCACGGAATAATATCGTAGTGAATCCTGAGAGATTTGGGAGTGATCGAGGGCATATCGGCCCCCGTTCCGAACTTGCCCCGCCTAGAGAGACTGTTCCAACGATATTTGTCGCACACGACCCCGGAAGGGATGTCAATTTGTGGAGAGATACCCAAACGATGGCGGCGGTTGATTTACACGAATTGGCTGACTTTGAAACGCCCCCTGATGTAATCAATTATGCATACACCCCTTCAAGAGATGGCAAAAATCGTTTTGCGGTGACACCAATGGAAAAGGACGAATTGCGCCCATTGATAGAGAGTTTCATTCGACGTTATGAAGAAGGTGGCGATGAGTTTGGCCCTCAATATCAAATGGGAAGCACATCAGCCCATCCGACAGACCGCGAAGCAAACATCGCTCATATGAAAGCGGCTTTGGAACGGCTTGATTTGGGCGTTCCCGGTCAAAACTTGAATCTGCCCGAAGCCCAAGAGCAAACGGTAGCAGAAATGGCACACTTAATGGATTATCATATGCCATATAGTGAATACGACCATCCTCAAGGTGAAGACCTATGACAGCGTTCGACCAAGCATGGGATATTGCCAAAATGGCCGCATACAAGGTAGGGCCTACTGAGTTTTATGATGCTGACGAGCCGGGAGGGTCAATGGGTAAGCATCCTTACATTGATCCGATTTATACAACCAAAGTCATGATGAAGCCACAGGACTATCTTAGACTCACATCTCCAATACGGGGTTGGCGAAATCGTCCTGCTAAGGAAATGTATGGTAGTATCTTACAAGACTACACCAAAGACGACAACTTACTAACCAATAATCTCGTTCAAGGAATGAAGGAAGGCAAGGCTACTTTCATACCTTATCTCGACATCAATCGGGATGGAGATGTCAAAGGTCATGAAGGCAGACACAGGATGGCGGCTATCCTCCGGCTCTTGGGAAATCGTCCTGTCCCTGTTCAATTATCATCAAAATCATACCCGGATATGAGAAATTCTCTCATTATGGATGGCGGAGGCTTGAGAGGACAACATGACAAAGAGCAGAATGTAACTCTTGAGCCTGAGATGTTCTTTAATGTGGGTGATGTGGAATGACCGCATTCGACCAAGCGTGGAGCCTCATCAAGGAGGATGCCCGCGAGAGGGCCAAGAGAATCCTGATAGAGAGGCATGGGGAGGAATGGTACGAGAAATACAAGGAGTCGATGGGGAGGAAGCAAGTCGATCCTCGTAGGAACCTCAAGCCCAATCCGGGCGATGTTCCGGGCAAGCCATGGCGTATGTGCATAGATTGCGAGAAGAACTCGGCCTTGTCGGACTCGCCCTACTGCCATGCCTGTCAGACCATAAGGTGGGAGACTGACAACCCGGAGAACGATTAATCACCTTAAACTCAATAAAGGATTGACAGAATACCCCCGGTCATGGCAGACGCCTTCGATGCCGCTTGGAGCATTTCCAAGAACATGATGTCCGAAGAAGAGAACAAACAATATATGGAATGCATGAGGAGTTTGAGTGATGCATTTCAATGTTTAGAAGATTTTGGCGAACATCATCATGCGGACGAAATTGCAAATATAATGGAAGATATTAAGATGAATTATGGAGCCATGGCCTCCAGATGAAGAAAGGTAGTTTGTATGACAGCATTCAACAAGGCTTGGTCAGTCGTGAAAGAAGACGCATCCATGTATTGCGAGGACGTATTCATGGCTATGGAGTCCCATGGCCTTCGTTATAGTCAAGCCTTGAGGCAAGTCGCTGAACTCGTTGGCGTGGATAGAAATGAGTTATCCATGGCTTGTCAAAGGTATAGGGAATCCGGTGGTCAGACGAAGGACTTCGGACTCAGAGGGAGGGTCTGATATGACAGCATTCGATTCCGCTTGGGACTTGACCAAATACTCGATGGACAGCCGAGGCGAACCCAATAGGGTGATGTCGCGTTCAGGGAGAATGAGAACTGGCGGAAACCTTCCCGGCCCTAAGGATCTAAATGAGTTTTTGGATGATATGAGATACAGAGAAGCCATGATGCAGGACACTCATAGAATAAATGCAGATACGATGAGGGGCATGGCTGATGAAAGGGATGCGGCTGAAAAGGTTCTGATGAATTATTTTCATCATGACAATAGACGGATGTTGAGGGATGAAGGAAGATACGATGAAGATTACGAAAAGTATCTTGCATCAGATGGTTCCGGGGACGAGCCAATACATCCGAGACAAAGAGGAATCGACCCGGACAAACACAACAGGCTCCTCTTGGATGTGATTAATGCACTACGTTTAAGCCCCGATATTATGGCTACTGGCGTACCTGCTATCGATCCAGAGGAGTATTACTAGGCAAAAGGAAGAGATTAGGATGACAGCATTCAGCAGGGCTTGGAGTGTCGTGAAGGCCATACCCTGTCGTACTTGCGGAGGCCCAAGGGGTCCGATGGACAATCACGCTTCGGGTTCTTGTGACAAGTGCGTGATGAGACAAGGGCCAAATCCTGTGCCGGAATATGATAGAGGTTAGGTGAAAACAGGATGACAGCATTCGACAAGGCTTGGGATTTCATTAAGGAAACGGGTGGCCCTCAAAAGGATTGTAAAATGTGCGAAGGAACCGGAATTATACAGGTTCCAGACCACACCTCCTTCTTTGGGGATACAAAAACCATACGATGTGAACGATGCCCCCCATACAGCACAGAGAAAAGTGATGATCTTCCCATGCCTAAAGAAGTGCCATTCAAAATGAGAAAGCCGGGTTGTGACCATAATTTCGTAAAACACGAAGAAACCATGGTAGGTGACACGTTGTATCGAACATACAAATGCACCAAATGTGGAGAGGAGATGACATCTAGTCCGAGTTGATTAATATGGCCGCATTCAATACTGCTTGGGAGATTGTGAAAAGACAGCCAGTCGATTCATGCATAGGTTGTGGGATGGCACATGGTACGCCCAATAGCAAGTATTGTTCAGAAATTTGTGAAAGGCAAGACAAGGAGGGTAAGATAGATGGATACGACGTTTGAGACAGCATGGGAACTGATGAAGAGTGACGAGAAGGGAGACAACGCCCCTACGAATCCGAGCCTCTGGTCACAGGCCAAGTCAAAGGCTCGATCGAAGTTCGATGTCTATCCCTCTGCATACGCTAACGCATGGGCCTCCAAGTGGTACAAGAGTAAGGGTGGCGGTTGGAAGAAGAAGTCAAAGGGGAAGAAGGGGAAGAAATGAATGCCTCGACACTTCCTTTCTCAGGCCTCATCAAAGAGGAGAAAGACCTCAGAGACTGGTTCAAGGAGAAGTGGGTTGATGTCTCGCGCAAAGACAAGGATGGCAAGCACCCGCCGTGCGGCAGGGACGATGCTGACAAATCGAGCAGAGGGTATCCGAAATGCCGTCCGTCAAAGAAAGTCAGTTCTAAGACCCCGAAAACAGCAGGATCGATGAGTGCCAAGGAGAAGAAGGCGGCTACAAAGAGGAAAAGGAGCAAGAAGCAAGGAGTAGGAGGGAAGCCGACGATGGTAAAATCCTGTGACTGCGACACCTGCAACCTCCTGTCGAAAGCCATGCTAATCAAGGCAGGGCCTAATCTATCGGTAGGCAGGGGGGAGAAGCAGTCCGTCAAAGAGGGCGGTGGCCTTACTGCCAAGGGCAGAGCGAAATACAATCGAGCCACGGGTTCCAAGTTGAAAGCACCCGTGACAAGCGATAACCCAAAGGGCAAAGATGCGGCAAGAAAGAAGTCCTTCTGCGCCCGAAGCAGGAGTTGGAAAGGACCGAGAGGAAAGGCCGCAAGACGGAGGTGGAAGTGTTAATGGGAAAAGAAGATGCACCAAATTATAGAAAGGCGACAGGCAGTAAGAAATGCGAAAACTGTAAAGCGTGGGACTCCTCCGCAACAGATAATCCGAAGACGGGGTACTGCAAGATGTATGATTTCAACTGCCGTGCAGACCACACTTGTGACGCATGGGTCGGCAACGATTTTGAGAAGGCATGGGGGTATGTCTGATGCCATTAGATATGTCAGATAACTGCCAACTCTGCGGAGCGAACCCGCATGAGGAGTGCCGATTCCCGAACATGGGCAACCACCAAGCAATCAACTGCAAAATGAATCGAGTCGCTCTTGACTCAAGGAGAGATGACAGGATGACTCACTCGCCCCTTGAGCATGAAGAGGAAGACCATCCAGATGCCGTTATGATTTTCAGAGCAGACTCCGCTATGACATCAAGCGATGCGAGCAACCCCGTCCATTCAGAGACTATGGCAGAACGCAGAAAGAGAAGGGAAGCGGAGAAAGAGGTCAGGGATCCTAGTGAATTCAAAACGAGCAACGATGTCTTTGAAACCATATGGTCATTCATCAAAGGACGGACACTCAGATCGAAGGGAGCCGCTAGAAACAACAAGGAGAGGGCAGAGGTCAAACGCATGAAACGATCTCCCGTCGCAATGGACCCGGATCAACAAAAAAGACTCAAGAGAGAGTTGGGATTGCCCTCCGCATACGAGGGTGATGAGTTCCAAGCAGAGTGAAAAAGCAAAACAAAGAAAAACAATGGTGTAAATTATACACCAAATGGGTTTCGGACACCGGCTTGCAAGAATGCTCATGGGAATCATGGGCAAGGTGTATGTGTGGCTTGACAGGCGCGTCGCATACACCGATGAAGAGGTCAGCACCGTTCTGGGTCTGACGATTGATAATGACTTGCAGAAGTGTTCGCGCTACGAGTTGTGCAGGAGGGTCGAGAAGGAATTCGGCCTCAAGGAAGGAGAGTTCTGGAACCTCCACAGCACTCAGAAGATTCGCTTTGCCGTGCAGAGCGTCAGGAACATGAAAGGCCCATCTAAGTTTGAGATGGGGTATTGACGTGAAGAATCTGCCTCTGAGGAAAATAAAGACGAATGGAAGGTTCGATTGGTGGAGTTGTGAGTTGATATGATGGAGATGAGTACCGCCGCCTTAGTAAGTGACATTAGTGCAATGGAGATTCAAATCCCCCTATCATGGATTGTAATTCCCTCTGCTCTTGCATGGATGGGCTTTGGCTTGTACCTGATGTACGCCGATATGAAGGCATACGGCGAATACATGAGGAGGGATCGTGATTATCAGCATTATTAGGGGCGTATGGTCATGGGGGCGTTTCAGACCATGACTAATACAAGGTGAGAGCATGGATTTCCAGATCTATGAAGTCACTCCTAGAGATGGCTTACAGGGTCTGGACACCATCATACCCACCGCAGACAAGATTACACTAATCGACATGATTGTCAATGCGGGCATGAAACGCATAGAGGTGGGTGCTTTCGTTCACCCACAGTTGGTCCCTAACATGGCAGACTCCGAGTTGGTTCTCAAAAAAGCCATGCAGAAGCACCCGGATTGCGAATTGGCAATTTTGATTCCCAACAAGAAAGGAATGGAGAAGGCAAAGCAACGAGGTGTCGAGAGATTCAACATATTCATGTCACCTAGCGAGGGCTTCACCATCAGCAACCACAACGACACCCGTGCCAATGTGTTCTCCAACTACTGCGAAATCATGAAAGACATACCAAAGAGGGACGTTCGCGTCTATCTCAGTTGCGTTTTCGGCTGTCCCATTGATGGCGAGATCGAAGAGGACAAGTTGGTCGAGTCCCTTCGTTGGGCAGAGACTTTCGGAGACACCATCGTTCTCTCCGATACTGCGGGCCAAGCGACGGGCGAGCATATCGAAGACGTGGTTCGACTCATAAGAAAGGCAGAAATCACATCCAACATCGCTTTGCACTTGCATCATGGTGAGAATGATGTGCCGATGACCGATAAGTTGGACTCTGCCTTCTTCATGGGAATACGCGAGTTCGACTCTTGCATCATGGGCATCGGTGGCTGTCCTTTCGTGGACGGCTCTGGTGGCAACCTGTCCACCGAGGAACTGGTGTATTGGGGCTTGAAGAATGGTTTGGACTGTGGGATTTACCCGGAGAATCTTCTAGCGATAGAAGATTTTGTGGTTAGGAAACTCAAAGAACAATTGACTTTAACGGTATAATATGCCTACGGCTTCCGATGTCTTCCTAAAGGCGTTTGATTATGGGTGGAAAGTGACAAAATCAAAGGGACAACCGTCAATCGACTCTGCATTAAGTGCATTGGATGATGCAAGCCTTCCAATGCCTCCTATATTTTCTGGCATGGCGGGCGTAAAGAATCCTTCAAAATATACAGATTTACTGAGGAGATATGGTGGCATGGGAGGTCATCTCCGAGATCCAACCATGGGTTATCTAGGTTCAACAGGAATCTTGCGCCCCGATTCTTTTGAAGGTGGGGATATTCAACCAATAAAACCTGCCATATACAATGCGATAATGAGAAACCCTGACAGATTCTCATGGAATCCTGCTGATGAATACACCATGAGAGTGGACGATCCATTGCTAGTCCCAATTGGTGTCCCGTCTTCAAAAGGAAAAATGGTGAATGTAGGTAGTGTTACCGAACAGATGGCACGAGATTTTCATGATGCAACAGGTGGCCATGGGCTTGACAAAGACCAGATTTGGAACGTGCCGTTGAGATTCAGATTGATGCAGAGAGAATACAACGATAGGATAGAACAAGGCCTCTATGATGATAGGACCGTTCAATTGGCTCTCATGTTGCAACCTCAAATGCAAGCAGGTCTTTGGAGACAACCCGGAGGGGGCAAACTAACAATACCACCACGTTCATTTGGCAGGAAGATTGCAAATACGCCCACAGGAAAACTCCTAGAGAGCATCATGGCAGAAAAGGTAATTCCAGAGTGGCCGGGAAGAAAACCTACTACGACTAACATGATTCGCCCTCAGAAACCTGAGCGTTTCAAAGCAGATGTTGATGATGAGTGGACTTACTATCCATGGGGTCAGGAGTGGCGAGACAAAGACTACCGATTCAGACAAGGCGATTTGATGGATACGCTTGATGACTTCATAGAAAATCCCGTAAAAGACGCAACTATTCTCTCAGATCCTCCATACCAAGGAGAAGAAGGGGAGCATGGGCTAATAGACCAAGGTGCTTTGCTAGATAGATTAGGCATCCTTGGAGATATGGGAAACACAGTATTAGCGTTCAATTCGGCTGTGCCGGATTATCTTAGAGAGGTAAAGGCGAGAAATCTTTTCGATGAAATTGTTCCCCTGCAAAGAAAGGATAATCTGGCTCAAAGTAAAAAAGGAGTTGTAGGGGAAACTCTTGGTGTGCGTCAAGGTAAGTGATAGATATGGGTATTGAAGATCGGCAGGGTTATACTTTCTTCGACGATGCATGGGATGT
>CACGHY010000001.1 GCA_902573085.1 uncultured Candidatus Poseidoniales archaeon | reverse complement strand
CTGTAACCGGACTTCACGACGTCACGGAGGCAATCAGGAAGGAGGCCTCCATTATCGGACTTAACGTAACAGCAGGCGAGCTTGTAGGTTTAGTGCCGCTGGAAGCAATGCTTTCTACAGGGAGATTCTACATCGAGGATGATACCATAGTCGATGAAAAAGTGCTTGTACAAAAAGCCATATCTGGCCTAATGCTAGACATGCTAGATGACTTCGAGCCAGAGTCAAGCATAATCGAATGGGCAATCAAAAAGGTGGTTTGATGAACGAGGGTTACATGGATATTCTGAGGTCTATAGCCAGTTCAGAACCAACTCCAGGCGGCGGCTCAGTCGCAGCGCTCTCGTTAGCTCACGCACACGCATTGTCGTTAATGGTAGCGAGACTGACATTGGCGAAGGAGAAGTGGGCAGAAGGGCACGATGCCGCAAAGGCTTCGATAGAACTATCTGAACCGGGTCTGGAAGAGGCAATTCTTCTGGCTATCTCAGACTCTGAAGCATTCGAATCAGTAATGTCTGCATACCGCCTACCAAAGGAAACAGAGGACGACAAAAAACAACGATCAGAGGAAATAAGGAATGCCACCATCGGGGCTGCATTGGCACCACTCAATACTGCATCGAGCGCTCAAAAACTACTATCCAATCTCGAAAAACAATCCGCTTCTTGTAACCCCAATGCACTTACTGACCTGGCATCTGCTTCTGAGATGGCTCTTTCAGCGGCGAAGATTGCATCATTGAACGTTAGAATCAATTTGGAGTACATTGAAGGGGAAGATGTGGATTTACTCACTTCGAACATAAACACAGCCGTTGAGCAATCGATAAAATCGGCAAATATTGTATCAACGACGGTTAACAAAAGGCTGGAGTGGTAATGTCGTCCGGAAACCTAGAGGAATATGGAATTCCAAAATCCCTGCCTCCAAAAAGGGAGAGGGACGATTCAGTTCCACATGCTCCGGTCAGGCCTCAGATTCTCACTCAAAAGGAGAGAAGGCTAGCAGTTGAGAACTCACTTAGATACTTCCCGGAGAAATGGCACAAGGAACTCGCAACAGAATTTCTCGGGGAACTGGATAGTCTCGGTCACATATACATGCACAGATTCAGACCAGACCATGAAATTCACTCGAGACCTATCCATGATTACAAGTCCAACAGTAAGAGTGCCGCTGCTATAATGCTGATGATTCAGAACAACCTCGATCCAAAAGTGGCTCAATACCCCCACGAGCTGATAACCTACGGCGGAAACGGATCCGTATTCCAGAATTGGGCTCAGTACCTCGTGACAATGGAGTACCTATCCAAAATGGAGGAAGACCAGACATTGGTGATGTATTCTGGACATCCCCTGGGCCTATTCCCATCATCATTAGAATCCCCTCGGGTAGTTGTTACGAATGGCATGGTCATACCAAACTATTCTTCACAGCGAGACTACGAGAAAATGAATGCATTAGGGGTGTCCCAGTTTGGACAGATGACAGCAGGATCTTACATGTACATCGGCCCTCAGGGAATAGTTCACGGCACTACAATTACGATACTTAACGCTGCTAGGAAATACCTCGGTAAGACATCAGAGAGTGGCCTCGGAGGCGTCCTCTATGTGACCTCCGGATTAGGCGGGATGTCGGGAGCCCAGGCTAAGGCTGCAGTCATTGCCGGGGCTGTCTGTATCATTGCTGAGATCGATCCAACCCCTGCTAGAAAGCGCCACAGTCAGGGCTGGTTAACTGAGTTATTCGATGACCTTGATGATCTTTGCTATAGAGCCGAGAAAGCAGTCGCCAATTCGGAAGCGGTATCGTTGGGATACATAGGAAACATTGTCGACTTACTGGAGTATCTCATAGAGAGGGGGATAACTCCCGATTTAGCCAGTGATCAGACAAGTCTACACAACCCATGGCTCGGTGGATATATGCCGGCAGGCATTTCATTCGAAGATGGCATTTCTCTACTAAGCTCAGATCCAAAAAAATTCAGAGGAATGGTTCAATCCTCTCTGAATAGGCACGTCAATGCTGTAAACACTCTTTCTGTGAGGGGAACCAGGTTCTGGGACTATGGGAACGCTTTCTTACTTGAATCAGGAAGGGCCGATGCTGAGGTATTCTCAGAAGATGGCTCATTCCGATACCCCTCATATGTTGAGGATATAATGGGGCCGATGTGCTTCGACTACGGATTCGGTCCTTTCAGATGGGTCTGTACTTCTGGCAAGAAACAGGATCTCGCAACGACTGACGAAATAGCAAAGCAGGTACTGGAAGACCTTGCCTCTCGATGTCCCGAAGAAATTAGAACGCAGTACTTGGATAATATCAAGTGGATTTCTGAAGCAGAAAAACACGATCTGGTAGTGGGAAGTATGGCAAGGATATTGTACGCGGATGAGGAAGGTCGTAGGCAAATCGCCCTCCGCTTCAATAAGGCCATTTCTGAGGGTTTGATCACAGCACCGATAGTACTAGGACGTGATCACCACGATGTAGCCGGTACGGACAGTCCATTCAGAGAAACCGCTAATATCTACGACGGTTCGATGTTTACTGCAGATATGGCAGTACACAACTTCGTTGGCGACTCATTCAGAGGAGCCACATGGGTCAGCCTGCATAACGGCGGAGGAGTCGGTTGGGGGGAGGTAGTCAACGGAGGCTTCGGCATGGTAATAGATGGGTCAGTTATTTCTGAGAGAAACATAGACTCGATGATTTCATGGGACGTGAACAATGGAATTGCAAGGAGGTCATGGGCTAGGAATGATGGGGCAACCTTCGCCATTACCAAGGCCATGGAAAAAGACCCCAAACTGGACGTGACCTTACCAAAATTAGTCGATTCCACTATCCTCGATGACCTGTTCGAAAAGACTCGATGACTCTATTTGACAGACCGCTACGCCAGATGCATGGAAACGGTTGTGATTGATGGGGATAATCTAACTCTTGAGATGGTCAAGGCCGTATCACTGGGATATAAGGAAGTATCTCTTTCATCTGATTCAAGAGAGAGGATGCAGGCCTCTAGAAAGGCCGTAGAAGACATCTTGGACTCAGGAGAGGTTGTTTACGGGATAAATACAGGATTCGGAGCGCTTTCATCTGTCCGCATAGAAGACAGCCAATTAGAGGAACTACAGTCCAATCTCGTTCGAAGTCATGCATGTGGTATTGGCGAAACAATGGATCCGAATATTGTTCTAATGATGATGACTATTCGGGCAAACTCTCTCGCAAAGGGCGTATCCGGAATCAGGCCATCTGTGGTGGACGCCCTTCTTGGAATGGTTAACTCAAGAATAGCACCATCAATCCCTAGAATAGGATCATTAGGAGCTTCAGGAGACTTAGCTCCGCTCTCCCATATGGCAATGGGAATGATGGGCGAGGGCGAGTGCCTCGTGCAAATCGCTGACAAATGGGTCACCAAGGATTCCCGAACCGCATTGGAGGAAGCAGGGTTGGAACCAGTTAAACTGCAGGCAAAAGAGGGACTTTCCCTGATTAATGGTACAAGCCAAATGTGTGCATACCTCACACAAACTGTACTAAACATGGAGATCTTGTGTTTTGCCGCCGATGCCTCAATTGCATGTTCGGTGGAGGCAATTAGAGGTTCTCACAAGCCGTTCGACAGGAGAGTGCACGATTCTAGACCACAAGTCGGACAATCGATCTCAGCCGCCAGAATTTCTGCATTCCTTTCACAGTCAAACATTGAAATTTCCCATGAGAACTGTGACAGGGTGCAAGATGCCTACTCATTCCGATGTGCCCCTCAGGTCCACGGACCAGTTGTGGATATGACTAAGGAAACAAGGAGAATTCTAGAAATTGAAATCAACAGCGCTACAGACAACCCTCTAGTGTTTGTCGAGGATAACGGATCATCAATAATCAGCGGGGGGAATTTCCACGGCCAAAACCTGGCTCTAGCCAGTGACTCCATTGCCGTAGCATGCCACGAGCTTGCTAGTATTTCTGAAAGAAGGATTAATCAGATCCTTGATCCTAATTGGAGTGGACAGAAAGCCTTCCTCGCCGGCAACGAGGGATTGGAAAGCGGATTGATGATTGTTCAGTACGTAGCAGCGGCAATCATATCGGAACTACATATTCTCTCCAGTCCAGCTACAATTAGCAATGTCCCTGTCAGCATGGGCAAGGAAGATCATGTCTCAATGGGCGCCACTGGAGCACATAGGTCACTACAATCGTCAATACTATTGTCTCAGGTTTTAGCGAATGAATTTATTTGCTCCACAGAGGCACTAGAGGACATAGAAGAATCTCCTGGGATAGGAGTCAGAAAGCTAGTCAGTTGGGTCCGTTCCCATGTCGATAGACTGGATGGTGACAGATCGTTGACAAGTGAATGCGAACAACTATCAGAATCGATTCTAGACGGCGGATTAACTGAAATTTTTGGGTGAATAAATGCAAGAAAAATTGCACATGAATCAACATCCTGGAACGGATCCTCCACCATTCACTACAAGGATAGTAGGGAAGGATGGGAACTCGCTTCTATTTGAGGAAACTTACTGCTATCCAAGGGGAGGCGGACAGCCAGGAGATACTGGGGAGATTACATCGATAGAAGGCGAATCATGCAACATGAACGAGGTACTGCCGGGAGAAATGATCCTGCATCCCGTTGACGATGCCTCCATATTCACAGACGGTCAAGAAGTTATTTGCACCATAGATAGAAATCGAAGGAATAAGCTCACCCTCATGCACACCGCACAGCATATCTTCTCTGCGATGTCTGAAGATATCTGGGGGGCTGAAACCGTGGGAAACCAAATTGGAGTAGAAAGCTCTAGAGTAGACTTACTTTTTGATGACAAAGACGTTTTCGATCCGGATATCATAATTGACGAAGTAAATTCTATCCTTAATTCCAAAATTCCTGTGAACATCCATGAATGGGACAGGGAGAAAATTATGGCTCACGAGAAAATGAGACATACAAAGTTCATGCACAGGATTCCGGAGTCAATCAAACACCTAAGAGTGGTTGAAATCGAAGATATAGATTTGTGTCCATGTGCTGGAACACACGCTTCTAACACTTCTATGATACCCAGAGTCAAGTTCATCTCAAAGAAGAACAAGGGTAAGGGCAGATTGAGAATTTCATATGAATTTGATAAATAAACTATTTAGTATCAATTCTATTGGTGGGCTCGGCAGGAATTGAACCTGCGATCTTCGCCATGTCAAGGCGACGTCATAACCCCTAGACCACGAGCCCGGCTCTCCTTCGAATTGAAACACACACAAGAATGATTCTGATAGTTCATGAGACAATTTTTGAGATTCTTCCATCACATCCTGAAATTGAACATTTACCCGCAACCCTGGTTCTGCCATTACTCATCTTGATCAACTCTGGTCCAGAGATTCTAACGTAGCTCTTACATTTCATACAAAACCCACTATGCCCTGAAGCCATATGCTCTGGTAGTCATTCAAGTATTCAATTTTTGATATAATAGGGGTTATTTGGTTAATTCTACGTTTTTTTTCACAAAACGCTATACTGAGAGCAAATTATTGTAAATGTTGTAAAGAAGAATTCCGATAATCTATGTTATCGGTACAACAACAGTCGATATTTTTGTTAGATTAGGTCTTTTCCTGGATAATGAAAAATGAAAATGTGATTTTCGTAGAATAAACGTATAGATATTATTATCATCCATTGTTAGGATCAATAAGTCTTGTTTGAGTTAACAATAATGCCATTTTTGATCGTAACTTTCACAGGTGAAGATCCCGGAGTCTGGCACCAAGAGTCTGCAGAAGAAGACCAGAGAACATTCATGTCAGCAATGCTTCCTTCTGATATTATCCCTCGCGGTTCCTCTTCATCGAACATTGTTGTTGCGGGGTTTCTAGTGACTGCAACCAAACTTGCGATGGGATCAACTCCTAATCTGTGTGTTACGAAGCTTCCAATCAATGGGAGTGAGGTAATTGGGCAATTTGGATTAAAGTCAGTTGCTATCGAAAAAGGCCAATCTTCAGAAATGCACCTTTTTATTGGCAACTCTAGACTAGTTCCCAGGATATAGGGCGTACCGGGAAGAAATGTTTGAACTGTTCCGGATTCTGCTGCACTGACTCTGGAATCATCGTTCGAACACGCAACGTGATCAGCGCTAACTGATCCAAGCTCGGCAGCCAGAGCAAGACCCCCAGTATCTACGAATTCATCCACATGCAATCTCGATTTCATTCCGTAATTTTTCGAAGCCTTGACTATATCTTCTGTCTGCTCGTTAGTGAACCAGCCTTGTTCACAGAATACATCTACCCATTTTGCCAGAGAGAGCTCAGAAATCACAGGCAGTTGATCTGAAATTAGGTGTTCAACATAATCCTCCCTTCCCATCTCTGGAGGGAAATCATGCGCACCCAGCCAAGTTGCCCTTATGTCTATATCAGTGGAACGATTTATTTCAGATATTGACTCTAATAATTTAACTTCAGAGTCCAAGTCCAACCCATACCCGCTCTTTGCCTCCAAGGTAGTTGTTCCATTACGGATAAATTCCTGCACACGAGATATTCCACTGCCTACCAGGTTTCGTTTAGGCGTACTTCTGGTATTCCTCACCGTCTTCATAATCCCCCCTCCAGATTGAGCGATTTCCCGGTATGTCTTACCCCTCAATCTCATGGCAAGTTCGTTCGTCCTATCCCCAGACCAAGGCAGGTGGGTGTGACTGTCAACAAAACCAGGTACTACGGACATCTCCCCGATATCTATCACTTCTACATCCTTACTCGCGCTATTTGTCGGGTACCAGGGTGCAAACTCTGACAAAACTTCTTCTGAAGGAGCTATTTTCTCAACGAATCCGCCACTGATCATTATAGCCATACCTGCAGGATGAACTAATGACTCCCTGTCGAGAAGTCTCTCTCCAGAAAGGGGGTCCTCATCGTCTCCGGTAGAAAGGTGTGCTATCTCTCCACAATTGTGTAAGATAGTTCTCATGATGGCCCCAAATTCCGATAGTTGAAAGAACTCCCGCTCGTCCGGGGTCCGTGGAAGGCATTATTTTAGGAATAGAAAGCACTGCTCATACATTCTCTTTCGGAAGGGTTAGCACATCTGGCAAACTATTCCCTTCATTTTCATCTCTTTATCGTCCGGAGGAGGGGGGGATACATCCAAGAGAAGCCGCTGATCATCATTCTGAGGCGACATCCCATTTGTTAGAGAGGCTGTCTAGTTCCGATGATTTTTCTTGGAATTCCATAATTGCTGTGGCCTTTAGCCAAGGTCCAGGTTTAGGGCCGTGCCTTCGTGTAGGCGCATCTGTGGCCAGAACTTTGTCTACGAGACTCGCCGTACCACTACTAGGAGTCAATCACTGCGTTGCTCATATAGAGGTAGGTAGAAACCAAACTGGTTGCAAGGACCCTGTTTTGCTATATGTCAGTGGCGGGAATACCCAAGTAATCGCTAGAGCTGACGGAAGGTACAGAGTTCTAGGAGAAACACTTGACATTGGAATTGGAAATATGCTGGACAAATTCGCTAGAACACAGGGCATCCCATTCCCGGGCGGCCCCGAAATAGAAAAATTATCGAATGAGTTTTCCGAGAAAGGTGATACTAGTCTCGATGATCTATTATTACCATATGGGGTCCATGGAATGGATTTAGCTTTCTCGGGGATGCTTACATCAGCGGTACAGAAAGTTGCCGATGGCAAGTCCCTGCGAGAAGTTTGTTGGTCTCTCCAGGAACATTCGTTCGCGACTTGCGTAGAAGTAGCCGAGAGGGCATTAGCGCATACAGGCAAGAATGAGCTTTTGCTCGGTGGGGGAGTTGCCTGTAATGAGCGACTTAGAAATATGAGTAAAATGATGTGTGAAGATAGGGGAGCAGAATGTTTCTGGCCAGACAAGCCATATTGTATTGATAACGGCACTATGATTGCCGAGTTGGGACGCAGAATGCTTGAATGTGGTATAGAAACAGAACTAATGGATAGTGGAATCGACCCATCACTTAGAACCGATAACACCGCAGTAGTTTGGTCATGATAGTCGCGAACTCTTATGAGAGTCCTTAGGGCCGGTGGAATGAGGGTTGATTACACAGTGCAGAGGAGAAGGAGGAAGAAAGCAGCACCGAAGAACATCTTCGGATCAACTTCACAGACATCTTCCAAGACAAAATCAGGCAGTATTCCTAAACCAAAATCGCCCAAACCTAGGTCACCAAGAGCAGCCCCCCCCATCTGCACCTGGTTCAAGGCCTAAACCCACGTCAAAGCCAAAAACTTCCACAATTAGCGAAATTAAACAGGATAAACAAACAGATTCTGTAAAGGCGGAAGGGCAATCCGATGTTGCTCAAATTACAGAGCCAGAGGAAACAATACTGGAGAGTCAGATGCTGGGGGTAAAAAAAGGTGAAGAGACATCTCAGGATAAAAAAACAACAATATCAGAAAAGAAGCCTGCTGAAATTATAAAGAAAGCGGAACCTAAATTTGAAGACTCTGGAACAAGTCTGAAGGCTAGGCAGATCATCAAAGATAGCATACTAAGGGCATCACTTGCAGCAGAGAAAGAAAAAACTAGTAATATTTCCAAGAAACGCCCGTCCGAAACTACAGCCGAGCCAAAAAAACCTCAGAAAAAATTCCGGAGCAAGACCTCCTCATATCAGCCCGCCAACCGTGCTCGAAGACTGGACAGAAGTAGACACATGGAATACAAGTATGAGATGCGAAGACTCCTTGTAGAAATTGGCGTGTCAGAAGAGTTTCGCTCAAATCTCTTAGCGACAATTTGGGCCAGAGGTGAGAGGCAGACTACTAAGGAAGCCAAGGATTTCCTCCAAGAGAAGCTAGATGAGGGTATCATAAATGACGACCAAATGAATTCGTTAGAGAGTGTTGTGGACGGTTATACAATCCGACGGTAGCCTGAGAATGGTTCTTGGGATGTAACCACTTGGCAGAATCATGGCAACATTCGACGCTTCGGATCACGCCTCCGATCCGGGCTCTTCAGGAGATCCGCCGTATAGGAGGGGAATCCATCCTGGAATGTACGCAGATAGATTATGGACAATGAGGCAGTATGCAGGTTTTTCGTCACCAAATGAAACTAATTCTCGATTTAAAAGACTCCTAGAAAATGGACAAACAGGGCTATCAGTAGCATTTGATTTACCTACGCAATTAGGCTTGGACTCCGATGACCCACTTTCCATAGGGGAAGTTGGTAAAGTAGGGGTCGCAATAGACTCAATTCACGACATGAGACAGCTATTCGAAGACATAGAAATGTCTTCAATATCCACCTCCATGACAATAAATGCTCCAGCAGCTACGCTGCTCGCCCTGTACATATCAGTGGCAGAAGAGAAGGGTATTCCAAGCTCTGATCTTACTGGAACAGTTCAGAATGATATCCTAAAAGAATATATTTCTAGGGGTTTGTACATTTTCCCACCTGATCCATCCATACGATTGACCACGGACTTAATTTCATGGTGCGCCTCAAATGCCCCTAGGTGGAATACAATTTCAATTAGCGGATATCATATGCGAGAAGCAGGATGTACGGCCGTTCAGGAAATTGCCATGACATTATCAAACGCAATTTACTATGTCAGAGAGGCAATCAATAAAGGGATGGATGTGGACGATTTTGCACCAAGAATCTCCTTCTTCTTCGCATGTCATAACAACTTCCTAGAGGAGGTAAGCAAATTTAGGGCGGCCAGACAGCTTTGGTACGAGATGGTCGAAAACGAATTCTCACCATCCAATCCTAAGTCATCCCAGCTTAGATTTCATACCCAAACGTCAGGAGTTACACTCACGGCACAACAGCCTATGAACAACGCAATTAGAGTATCATATCAGGCACTGGCATCTGTATTCGGAGGAACTCAATCACTGCACACTAACAGTTTCGACGAAGCACTTGGTTTACCTACCGAAGAATCTGCTAGAATAGCCCTGCGAACACAGCAGATTATCGCTGAAGAGACCGGAATCAGGGAACATGCAGACCCTCTTGGCGGTTCTATAGTGATTGAGACTATGACAGATTCGCTGATCGAGGATTCAAGAAATATGATTAACGAAATAGAGTCTCTCGGGGGCGCAATGGAATGTGTAAAATCAGGCTTCCAACAAAAGGCCATTCATGAAAGCGCTTGGACTCATTTACAAAGGGTAGAGAATGGCGACGAACTCGTTGTTGGCGTCAATTCTCATGTTAATGAAGATGATCTAGATTTTGAGGGATTGGTCCTCGATACAGATGCAGAACTACGAAAGATTTCCGAATTGTCTGAAATGAAGAAAAATAGGGACCAATCAATAGTTGACGATTCTCTGCAGTCAATTAGAGAAAGCTGTAGAAGCGGCTCAAATCTAATGGATCCAATAATCTGTGCTGTGAAGGCCGAAACTACAGTTGGAGAGATTAACTCAGTACTCAGAGAAGAATTTGGAACGTGGGTATCGCCTAGTGGTGTTTGAATGACAGACGGAACGATTGACCATATAGGAATTGCAACTTCCTCACTCGACGAGTCCCAACGACTCTGGACTATCTTGGGATTCACACAGGGGGATGATCAGATAAATTCTGAACATGGCGTTAAAATCAGATTTATGCATGGAAAAACTTCCCCAAGAATCGAATTATTAGAACCATTAGGGGATGATACTCCCGTCGGGAAGTTTATTTCCAAGAATGGACCAGGAGTCCAGCAAATCGCAGTTAGAGTAGCAGATATAGAAGGGGCAATATCGAGTTTGCTCAGCGCTGGGGTGAAAATGGTCTCTGAACAACCAACCCTCGGCGCAGATGGCCATAGAATTGCCTTTGTCCATCCCTCTTCGGCAGGTGGAGTTTTGATAGAACTCGTCGAATCGAACAAGTGAGAATCATCAAAAAGCAAATCTATCTCGGATTGCCATGATTAGCACTCTAGACAGGATAGAATCACTAGGAAACTCTTCTTTAGGAATGATCGAGAAACAGAGAGATTTTGTCAGAGATTCTCTTGAAGTTCTTAGAGGAACAAGCCAAATATCCAATGACGCTTTCCTAGACGCTGGAACAATTCAGGGTGGATTATCACTTCTATTGAATCTAATCTCACAAGGAATTACTGAAAATGAGGCTTTCTCCCAATTAGAGGCCCTCAAAACAAGGGCTCACTTACTCGAGGAGAAATACCCAGGCTTAGATGAGAAGGTCGAGAATCTACGGAAATAATACTCTGGTAATACTCAAGTAATATTATATCTAGACCTTTTTCCGAACAAACATGCCGAAAATCAGTCTAGACATGCCCAGCGAGATTGTTTCTGATCTGAAGAATCATGTCGGAGACTCAAAGAAATTCGTCAGTTTAGCCGACGCGATTAGAACTGCATGTAGGAAGATGTTGGATCAGTTGGACGAAATTGACTCAAGACACGGGAGGTGAATGAGTGAAATTACCCGATAAAGAAAAGGCGATGGAAGCAATTGAGACTATCGTTCGCTACATAGAACAGTGTGGATCAGATCTGAGGGAAGGACTTGAGAATACGCCCGAAAGAGTGGTCCAGTCATACGATGAGATATTCAGTGGATACTCAGACGATGCCAGTAAAATTCTGGACTCTACGTTTAATGCGGAAGGCTACGATGGGATAGTCTTGCTAAGGGATATGGAGTTTCACAGTACCTGTGAGCATCATCTTCAACCATTTTCTGGTAAGGGCCATATCGCATACATTCCAGTGGATAGAATAGTGGGCATTAGCAAGCTAGCTAGACTTCTTGATATGCATTCTAAAAGACTTCAGAACCAAGAGCGAATTACGCAATCTGTAGCGGATGATATTGTTGAGAATCTCAGTCCTCTTGGCTGCGCTGTTATTCTGGAGGCCCAACATGGATGCATGAAGTGCAGAGGAGTTAGGAAGCAGAATTCAATTATGACTACTAGCGCTATGCGAGGCGTCTTCTTCGATAGACAGGAGGCTAGAACAGAGGTATTACAACTTATCAGAAGCGGAAATTTGAGCGGGTGATTATCTGAAAAAATATCCAATCGTTGAGATTTTCCACTCTGTTCAAGGAGAGGGTTTTCATACGGGCATTCCGCATGTCTTCATAAGATTTGGAAATTGCAATCTTAGATGTGAGTGGTGCGATACCGATTTCATGACCTTCGAAGATATGGACATCGATTCTATTATCGAAGAGGTACTGAGCTACGACTGCAATAGAGTAATATTCACTGGTGGTGAGCCTGCGATGCAGGATCTTTCAGTAATTGGTAAGAGGTTGAAAGAACACGGGCTCAGCATCTCAATTGAGACCAATGGGACAATTCCGGTAGACCCTATCGTCGACTGGATATGTGTTAGTCCCAAGGATCAATTATATCCTAACGTATCAATAAAGCAGAGAACTGGTGATGAGCTGAAAGTAGTATATTGCGGGCAAGACTTGGCTTTGTATGATGAGTTGAAGACAGGCTTCACCCATCTCTATATCCAGCCTTGCTATGTCGAGGATGAATCAGTTGCGGCAAATGGCAAGAGTTTCCAGATAGTAGAACGACTGGTAAAGGATAGTCCAGGTTGGCGATTGAGCCTCCAGACACATAAGTGGATGGGAGTACTATGAACAGGTCGGTAATGTCGTTGTCCGGTGGCATGGACAGCACAGCTCTTCTATTGAAGATGATTGCAGAGGGAGATGATATCACTTGCATTTCCTATGACTACGGACAGAAGCATCTCATTGAGATAGATCGAGCTAGAGACAACATAAGTTATCTGAGAGAGAATGGTTATAATGTCAAGCACTTTGTTGTAAATCTTAGCTCTGCGATGCAGTCTCTACATTCCGCACTGACTAGCGAAGACATTGTTGTCCCAGAGGGGCATTATGAATCTGAGCAGATGAGGCAGACAGTAGTCCCCAATAGGAATGCTATTTTTTCATCGATACTATACGCTCGGGCTCTAAGTATTGCTATTTCTGAGAACTGCCAAGTTAGGATTGCCCTAGGTGTGCATAGTGGAGATCACGAAATATATCCTGACTGCAGACCCGAGTTCTACCAGGCACTGGAGAGGGCATTCTCTATTGGAAACTGGGATAGCGACCGCGTTTCTTTCCATCTCCCATACATCTCTTTTGACAAGACGATTATTCTTCAGGACGCTTTGGTTTCCTGTACTTCACTAGGGTTAGATTTCGACACTGTCTTCTCCAACACTAACACATCGTACAATCCAGACTCAAATGGTAAGAGCTCCGGAAGATCCGGTGCTGATGTTGAAAGAATACTAGCATTCCACGCTATAGGAAGAATTGATCCGCTGAAGTATGTATACGATTGGGACTCAGTTTTGAACTATGCATTGGATAAGGAGAGACAGGAGGGGTTGAGATGAGTGACGACCTTCCAAGATTCGACCCAGATAGGGATTCAGAATGGAGAGAAAGGCTCACAGATCTGCAATATCACGTTACTAGGGAGGCGGGTACAGAGCCACCCAATTCAGGAATTCACTACATGGAGAACAGAAAGGGGGACTATCTGTGCATTTGCTGCGGACATTTACTGTTTACCTCTCAGATGAAGTTTGACTCTGGGTGTGGATGGCCAGCATTTCACACAGAGGATAAAAATGCCGGAATTAAAAGGATACGAGACACCTCACACGGAATGTTGAGAATAGAAGTAAGATGCGGCTCATGTGATGCTCATCTTGGCCATGTTTTCGATGACGGACCTATTGAATTCGGTGGCGAGAGATACTGCATTAACTCAGCAAGTATAGACTTCGAGATGGAGGTAGATGATGCCGAATAGAATACGAAGATGGGTCGAGACAGATACTGGCCACAGAGTACCAAATCATAGTAGCAAATGCAGGCATATGCACGGTCATAGATATAGGTGGGAGGCAGAGTTGGAAGGGGATGTTGTGACAAAGAGAGGAGTATCAGAAGAGGGAATGCTAATTGACTTCTCAGAGGTTTCTGAGATTCTAAATACACATATCCACGATGTAGTGGATCATGCCTTCATGGTGTTCGAGGATGACAAAGTAGCCCTCGACGCTCTCGGGATGATGGAGACTGGGCATCGAACCGTGATTCTCCCCTTCATTCCTACAGCGGAGAACCTTGCAAAGTGGGCATTTGAACAGGTAGAGCCCCATATCTCATCATCCTACGGGAATTCTCTAATTCTAAGGGCATTTCATGTTAGGGAGACTCCCAAATCATGGGCAAGCTGGTTCAACGAGTAGTATCTCAAAGGGAGGCACTCGGAATCAAGTTTGCTCAAACGAGTCGGCGGCCTGTATTAGGATGCCGAGTATCCTGTGTATCTCATCATCCTTAGGAAGACCCCTGAATAATACTCTGAGAAGAGTTTCTTCTATCCCCTTTCTCTTGTGATCCTTAGTTGGCATTGATTCTACTAGCCTCTTAGCCTCAGACCTCAGTTTGATCCTCAATTTTGGATCAAGAAGCCTACCTCCAGTCCCTGGCGGGTTACTTGTATCAGAGTTTACGTACCAAGAATAGCAGATTATGGATACAGCATGACTTAGGTTGAGTATGGGATAACCCTCCCATGTGGGTATAGTTACAAGCAGATCACACATCGACAACTGCTCATTCAATAGTCCCTTTCCTTCGGGTCCGAATACTATTGCCACCCTACCATCAAACCCAGAAAGCCTCTCTGGTAGCTCCTCGGGTAGGAGGAAATGCCTATTCGCTGTCCTTTCCCCCTCTTCTCTCTTCCCAGAAGTCCCCACGACTAATGAGCAGTCTGCCACGCCCTCTTCAAAAGTGTCAACGACTTTAGATCCATCAAGGACTTCTTGTGCATTCTTCGCTCTCCTTCTCGCTTCCTCGGACCAATCTCCATCCCTACCAACAACTCTGAGATCGTTTATTCCGAAATTTAGCATCGAACGTGCTACTGCACCGATGTTACCATCATGCTCAGGATTTACTAGTATGACGCATACGTTTTGGGAGAAAGTAGGTAGATTCTGAGTTTTCCTGTCTCCCATAATAATCCGAGTGGGCAACTGGTGATGAGTGATGCGCTAATCGACTCTACGCTGTTTATATCGAGTGATATATCCCGCAATCCAATTTCTCATTCTTTTGTTTCCTACATCACTGAACTCAGAAACTAGGTGCTTGTTCGTGTCGAAATCTTCTGTAAATTGATCGGGATACATCTCTACGAGCCTCAAAGCTCTGCTTTTGATAAAAGAAGGCCTGATATTTCCCATTTCAATCCTCCAACAATTTAACTTCTAACGGAAAACCCTCTTCACGAGTACACACTACTCTGATCTTCCTTGGAGGGTTCTGCATCCCCCTCGACCAAATTGCATGATTGACCGACTCATCTATCCAAATTTCCTCGTCATCCCCTCTCTTCATATGTCTAGAAACGTGGATCTTCACTTGGGCCATAGCCCTCTTTGCCCGGCTTGTACGTGGTACCTTCCATGCCGCTCTAAGCGGGATTGTGATTTCCTTAACCTCTGCCATCTAATCACCTCTGTAGTTTGGATCTTCTCCACATGTGTCTCTTAGGATGTGAATTAGTCTTCCGATTTGTCCTCATTACAACCCAAACCGGGACACGCTTATTCTGCTTTGTCACTTTATTCAAGCGCTTCTTCTTTGCGAACGGTTTGTTTCTTGCCATAAAATTGCCTCAATATTTTTCCAAACCGGGATACCTTTCTTCTGCCTTGGGCCTTACCGAGTGCGCCACTTCGTCGAGAAGTGCTTGTCCCTCGGAACTTACAACTTTACCCCTATTTACATTACCAGCTGTATTCAATGATTCGACCAACAACCCCGACTCAGACAGTTGCTGCAGAATCTTCCTAGCCACGTTCCTCGAACCTGCCACAGCCTTATTTTTCTTGACCCCTCTATCCTTGGATCCCCCGAACTCTTGTGCGATTCTGTTGGTACCTATTGGCCCCTTTATTGCCACCTTCCTAAGCACGGATGCCGCTCTAGTGTGCCACCAATCTTCCTGTACTGGTGGCCTTTCTCTGTGAGTCCCGGTCTTGACCTGAGAAGCCCATTCGGGGGCAGAGACCTTGTCATATGATTTCAACTTCTCAGAGAGACTAGCAATTAGAATGTCTGCTGGAACGTCATAATATGTCGTCATACCCTCACTCGTCCGTTCCGCCCGTCCCACAGACTGTATTTAACCGTGATGACACGGTTTTACCGCTTCTGATTGGATGTTTTATTACAACAAGCATTGAATAATTGGGGCCATTTCAGAGTTACGTGAAGAAATCATTGTCAAAGAATCCCAATATGCTACGTACCATGATCGGTACGGGTATGACTCTGATCGTACTACTGTCTTATGCAGTATACTCTAACACCGTCGATTCCGAGTACTACGAGTACAACACGACAAATGAGCACAAATCGATGGATCTTACCCAAGAATCAGATGGGCTGGCTCAATGGTATTTTACGACAACAGATGCCATAACCTGGGTAAATTTCACCGTACATGATGCACCCCCCCGACTCAACTCTAATCGTAGAAGCAGAAGGCACGAATTGGTCCCATTCGCCAAACCTAGGTCTAACCGATCAGAGCTATGTTTGCAATGAGCCAAGCTCTGACTATTCCGAGATACTAGATACATGTGAGTATAGCAGAACTCATACAATGGACTTGGTTAACGGAAGTGGGACTCTAAGAGGGCGTGTATCTCTTGAATTGCCTATCAAGGGCAGGGGCTACCTTGAGAGTGAAAACATCGAAAGTGCCCAAGAAGAAGCAGATCTTCTGATTTCCACTGCGGAAAAAACAATCACATGGAAGGTTAAGGTTGTTAGCGATGGAGAAATTAGCTCTAGCGATGGAATGCTAGTTGAATCCGAATTCTCCTCACACGAGCTTATTTCCCTGTCGAAGTTTACAATTAATCCTGTTCAAGAGACTGTATACAGCTTCTCTGCCCTAGTCGGTTGCTTTTTCCTCGTTCTAGTAATACCATTAATGATTTTCTTCTCTGCGAGGTACAGGGAGAGTCTCAACGAGAGAAAAAGAGCATTGGTCGATGATTAATTTCAGACAACAGAGGGCCCGATATCCCAATCGAAGTCATCTTTCTTTCTAGATAGCGACACTAAGCCCAATTCCACAAACTGTGCAATCGAATTGCTAACTCTTTCCTCTACTGGAGAAATCTCTTCATTAAATTGGGCATCCATTTCCTGTATGATCGCTTGAACATTACGTGTTCCGTCCATTAACACCCAAAGGGCGCTGTTCATTTTGTCCATTGGACGTCTTACGAACGATGGAGCATCCAGAATCCTTGCCACCCTTGCCTCGATCTTAGTGAGATTCTTGTCTAAAGAGATCTCAATGCATCCGCTTTCCAAGGTTGTCCATTCTACTTGGCATCTTACTGGAAATATGTCCATAACTAGTCATCCTGGTATATTGATTAGCATGTATATAGAGGAAGAAACGCCTACAAAAACTGCAATTCTTAATACGATGATATTCTCAATGATGTACCTAGACCACCAAGCCGAAACTCCAGCGATAGACATCAGAAGTAACGAATATACCAGCTCGGGAGTGAGTGATTCACCTGACACTATTACCTCCTCAATTTGGTAGTATTTTCTACCAATGATGATGAAATCGACAAAACCCGATCGTTGATATCTGAGCTTAGAAGCTCTCCATCTTCGTCGAAAGCACTCTTGATGTGGGGTACAGCCACCTGTTCTGGAATCACCCAGCCATGTATCCACCTCGCTGCGATTCTCATATGGTTCAGTGTATTATTGCTAGTTTGACCACCTAAAGTACAAACTAAAGCGAAAACTTTGCCTGAAGTATGCTTTGAATATAACCAATCAAGGCTATTCTTCATCACGCCACTCATGGTTCCGTGATATTCTGGACTCGATAGGACATAGGCATCTGCAGAAACTGCCATTTCTTGGAAGCCTTTGACGTTTGTATCGTCCCACGAACCTTCTGCTCCAACAAGGGGCAATGGCCTTTTTCCATGGTCCCAGACCACTGTATCTGCACCGAGATTTTCACACTCTCTGAGTATAAGCTCTAGCATTCTGCCGTTAGCTGAGTCTAGATCATAAGAGCCGCAAATACCCATCACTACTATCGGCTCGCCCATGCCAAACACAAATGGCGATTAGTCTTCTATTGTACCTTTCTACTATACTTCAGAATACTTATTCATTGGTGATTTTCCCAGTAGTCATGAGTGGGCTCATTGAGTCTTTGAAATTAGGCGCCACTCAAACCAATAGCGGAGATTACTCATCGGCCATTCGAACATATCTCGATGCGCTCAAAATTGACGAGAATAATGCTACTGCCTGGTTCTGTCTAGGAGTGTTGTACTGCAAGACTGGTTCATTGAAAGATGCAGTTGAGGCCTTCGAGAATTGCGATGAGAAATATCCAGATCACCCACCGACTCTAGCCAATTTAGCCTATCTTCTAGTAGAAAGTGAACCAGAGAGGGCCAGTGATTTCGCGAAAAGAGCACTCCCGCATCTGGAAAAAGATGAGAAACTGAATAACATTGCCTCAATATTCAGGCCCGAAGAAACCCAAGAGCTAGTTTTCATAAAATCACAACCGATCAATGAAGTTCCGGTAGATCAAAACACTGATATTGACATTTCCCCTAGTTTCGATGAGCCTAGCAGGCAGGAAGAGGCTCGTGCACTATCCTCTTCAGGTGATCATTCAACTGCTGTTTCAATCTGGAAGGATCTATTAGATCAGAACCCAGATTCTCCCGAGGTTTGGCGGGGGCTCGGTGAAGCATTGAGGGCAGCGGGCTACGAAGATCGTGCTGCACAGTGTATGAAGAGGGCCGATCAAATTGAATCAGATACTATTGCGCAATCTGAGCCAGACATAAGTACAGGCACTCACGAAGATGTTGACGATGAACAGCTTTTACTTATCGCAGCAGATGAGGTGCGTTTAGCACCAGTAATTGAGGAAAGAGGGAGCCTAGAAGATTCTCTGGGTTGGTATAACATGGGGATTAACATGCTAAATGAAGGAAAGAACAATGAGGCACTTTCTAGCTTCGAGAAGGCTATCGGCGGATGTCCTTCCGGTGAAGTCGAGCTTAGGGTAAAGGCACAGAATGGAAGAGGCAATGCGCTGTATAATGAAGGTAGATTCCCTGAGAGTATTGTCGCATATCATACTGCTATAGGTTTAGACCCCAAATCCGTCTCCGGGAAGACTCTGTTCAATATGGGGTCATCATATGCCGCAGTAGAGATGTTTGATGACGCAATAAAGTGCTTCTCTCAATCCTTAGAGAGGGGCCTCGATGAGTCCGAGGCCGAACTCTGTGAGAAGCAGATTAGTAGATGCAGAGTTTTAGCTAGGGAACAGGCCAAAAGACAGGCCCGTGGTATCAGGTAGACGTGATATTAACGATTACTGATTTGCTAGTGGGAGTATTGCTCCTGTCGGCAACGCTGTTTAGTGGGATAAGAACGTTCGCTTCTGGGAAATAAGTAGCAACGTTCCCCTTAGGAATATCATACTCAACCACTCTCCATCTATCTGATTTAACCACTTTTTGGTCGAATTCAGATGTTATTGACACCTCGTCAAACTCCTCCCAACTATTTTCCACCATATCTGATTTATTCATCAGAACGACTCTCCTTCCAGAGTAAATTCCACGGTATCTGTCGTTATCGGTGTACACCGTGGTATTGTATTGGTCATGAGATCGGATTGTCATCATAAGAAACTCTCCTTCGCCAGGAGAAATCGAAACCAGATCATTGGAGATGAAATTTGCCAAGCCAGTTTTGGTGGGAAACATCCTCGAGTCCCTTGGAGGATTAGGTAGATAGAAACCCCCATTTTCCCTACATCTTTCATTGTATGAATCAAAACCTGGAACCACCCTTTCAATACTATCCCTAATCATATCATAATCTTCGGCAAGCTCTCTCCACTTGATTTCTGAAACTCCTATTTTATCCTCAATTGCCATGGCTATTCCAGATACAATGCTCGCCTCAGATCTTAGATTATTACTAGCAGGTGGACGCGATCCAATTGACTTCTGTACCACTCCCATAGAGTTCTCTACTGTAACAAACTGTTCACTACCTCCTGAATAGTCTCGCTCCGTTCTCCCTAGGCATGGTAGTATAATGCCCTGCTTCCCAGTTATCAGGTGAGACCGATTGGGCTTTGTTGAAATTTGGACTGTCAGCGAGCAGTTCCTAATAGCTTCAGAGGTAACATTTGTATCGGACATTGCAGATATGAAATTACCCCCCATAGATAGGAAGACTCTAGCTTCTCGTTGCAACATACTTCTGACTGCTTCGACTGAATCGAGCCCCTTGGTTTTGAGGTTCTGTATTCCGAACTCTCTTCTCAATGAGTCGATAAACTGCGATGTGGGATTATGATTTATCCCTACAGTTCGATCTCCTTGGACGTTTGAATGGCCTCTAACTGGGCACAATCCAGACCCTTCTCTCCCAACGTGCCCCCCAAGCAGAAGAAGGTTGGAGATTTCTTGTATCGTTGGTACGGAGTTCTTGTGCTGTGTAAGGCCCATTGCCCAACAGCATATTGTGGCCTTCGACTTCGCAATCAAATTGCCAATCCTCTCTATTTCGTTTCTATCGACTCCAGACAACATGGAGATCTGGTCCCACGATGTATTTCGAACCAGCTTTTCGTAGTCTTCGTAACCATTTGTGAATGTGCTGATAAATCCAGAATCCTCTAATGATCTTTCTATGATTACCTTGGCAAAACCCCTGAACAGCGCTTGATCCCCGTTCAAACATACTCTGACATGCTCATCCGAAATTTCAGTTCCGTAACCTAGAACTTCTAGAGGGTTCTGTGGGTGTTTGAACCTAATCATGCCCGTCTCAATTAGCGGGTTTATCGAAACAATTGATGCGCCTTTCTTCTTAGCATCCCTCAGAGCCGTCAACATTCTTGGGTGATTAGTCCCTGGGTTTTGACCTACAACAATAATCAAGTCCGCCTTATCGAAGTCTTCTAGTTTAACGGTCCCCTTGGCTATTCCTATGGTTTCATTCAGAGCTACTCCTGATGATTCATGACACATATTAGAACAATCTGGGAGGTTGTTGGTTCCATACCTCCTAGCGAGTAATTGCCACATGAAAGCAGCCTCGTTACTTGTCCTACCAGATGTGTAGAATACCGCCTGATCCGGAGGTAAAGGTGCCATCTCACTCGCAATCACTTCAAACGCATCATCCCATGATATGGACTCGTAGTAATCCGAATCTTCCCTGAGAATTAGTGGATGTGTCAGCCTTCCCTGGGAATTTAGCCATTTATCGGATTTTAGCGATAAATCTCTAACAGTCCACTTGGACCAGAATTCAGGGCTGGCCCTTTTCTTTGTACCTTCATCGGCTATTGCCTTGGCACCGTTCTCACAAAACTCAGCAATTGTACGCGTATCGTCAGGATCTGGCCATGCACATCCCGGACAGTCAAAACCTTGGAACTTATTGACCTTGTAAAAATTAGTCAACGAACCTATCAATCCCATTTTTGAAAGGCCGTGCTTTGCTGTTGAGATAATTGCTGGAAGTCCCGCAGCAGATTTACTCGGAGCCTTCCTCTTAGGTGATACATCTTCGAGCGGCGTGGTAGCCTCAGCTTTACCCCTCATGTGGCAAAACACATGGCAGTACTCTTCAAATTAATGTGGTTAAGATAATGGCTATTCGCCTATTCCCAACATTGTGGCAAAAGATGCTCATGTTGTTACTGGAGCATTCGGCTATTCAGGACGTTGGATAGCCAAGGAGTTGCTGAATTGCGGGCACAGAGTTAGGACTCTGACAAATGCAATAGGAAGGGACGATCCATTTAACGGCCAAGTAGAAGTAAGACCAATCGATTTTACAAACCACGATTCGATGGTATCATCTCTTTCTGATGCAGATGTTCTATACAACACCTATTGGGTAAGGTACAAAGACAGAGAAGGCAGATATGCGCACGATTCGGCCGTTTCAAATACAAGGAAGCTAATCTCCGCAGCTGAGGATGCAGGGATAAGGAGGATTGTGCACTTTTCAGTCGCGCATCCTGACAAGGCTCCCGATTGGACATATTTCACTGGTAAGATGGAAGTTGAAAGAATGATTACCGAGTCAAAGTTATCACATGCAATACTCCGTCCTACCGTATTTTTTGGAGGTAAGAGAGATGTATTGATCAACAATATGGCATGGTTAATACGAAGGTTTCCTATTTTCGGTGTCTTTGGCCTAGGGTCTTATCCAATACAACCTGTGCACATATCCGATGTTGCTCGTATAGCTGTGGAACAAGGATCCCTGAGCGAGAATATAATTTTAGATGTTGCAGGGCCCGAAATATTCTCTTATTATGAGTACGTTAAATTAATTTCACGATCTATGGGCCTTAGAAGAGTAATAATTCCTGTTCCCCCTATGGTTGCGTGGGTTGTTGGCAAGGTTGTAGGAATTATAGTCAGTGACAGAGTCATTACCAGAGCTGAAATTCGTGGACTTATGAATGGACTTATGGCATCAGATGACCAGCCATTAGGGGAAATAAAATTCTCAGAGTGGATTGAAGAAAATGGCGCCAAATTGGGAATCAGGTACCAGAATGATATGAAGGAGAGGAAGTATCAAACCGCATCACTATTCTACAATTCTCCTAACTCCACTAAATAGCGTAAGACCATCATCCCTTGCGAAACAGCCCAAAGTGAGACCATATTCGTTCGATATATCGACAGCTAGGCTACTTGGAGCGCCAATTGCTATCATTATTGGAAAGCCCCCCCTTATGCACTTCTGTACCAATTCAAAAGAAGCCCTCCCTGATACGAATGCACCAAATCCAGGTTTTGGTATCAAACCCCTTTCCAGGTAATGCCCTACCATTTTATCGAAAGCATTGTGCCTCCCCACATCCTCGAAAACACAATCTATTGTCCCATCTTCTCTGAAGCTTGCACAGGCGTGGGATCCGCCTGTACGAGAGAATATTGGCTGGTCAGAATTAATTGCATTAAGACATGCCGAAACTGCATCTAGAGAAATTTCCATTCCCTCATCTAGAAGGGTATTTTCCAATTTAAGTAGCCCAATAAGGTCCGATCTTCCGCAGAGTCCACAAGAAGATGTTACGGTACTATTCCTTTTATGTAAATCAGAGTCGAAAGACGAAGAATCATTGAGAGTTACCGTTGCTATTCCGTCATCGATGCATATACTGGAAACGTCTGTAATTGAGTCGATCACTCCTTCTGAGTATAAGAATCCTAGAATCAACCTCCTGTCGTCACCTTCAGTCCTCATGGTAATTCCCATCTCAAATTTACTATTTTTGCTGTCAGTTACGTTAATTGATAGGGGGGATTCGGAAGTTACATAATCCAGTCCTCTGTTAATCCCGGTATGACTTAGTCTTGCAATCTCCCTAGTCTCCATCCCGTCCACGACACTACGATAGCAGGGTGATTGATATGTGTGACGAGTAATCTAAGCAACTGTTGAAATATTACCGATTGTAGTCCTATTACATGGGCATACTAGGTGGTGAGGGTTTTTCCCTTCCTGTCGTTTCTGAAACAGAAGTCGTTGATGTCAAACTTAACTTTACAGAAAAAGCAATACGCGCATTAGAGCAAAACATGAATGGAGACGAGGATACGCACGTCTTAGTAATCAGCGCTCAGTCCGGAGGATGCTCAGGGTATCTTTACGACATGAAAATCATAGAAAGGCCGGAGGATGAGGGATTTCAGCAGATTTCCATCGGTGGAATTAATGTGTTAGTTCACAATAAAGACAGCTCAATGCTAAATGGCATCCAGATTGATTTCAAAGAGACGCTGATGGGCGGCGGATTCCAAATAGAGAACCCCAATGCTGACAGGGCATGTGGCTGCGGGCAGTCATTCGGCTGAGGTAGTTCCTTGAGCAATAACACCTCTGGAGAGGAGTATTACGTACGCTCACAGAGTGTAACACTCTTGCAGGGCAGTGATTCAACCAATGTCATCGATAGGGTCGTCTCGACCAGGATTATTGATTCTCCGGATAGCCATGCTAAAGACGTACTATTCTGCGATTATAACGGCCGGATTACAGATATCGGATCGATATACAAGATACAGGAAAAAATACTACTTTTGTCATCAGAAGAGATGGGTGATAAAACAAGAAAGACCCTAATTGACGGGAAATCCTGGGATGAGCAATGCGATTTAATCATCGCAGATGAAGCGATTGGAAGGGTTTCTCTAATATCTGCTGACTTTCAATCAATAATTACTAGGATGGGGTTCGAGGGAATAGACCTGGAAAGAAATAGAGTAATGGAATTCGGTGATATGATAGCTGTGAAATCCGAATTTCCCGGAGGGTCCATCCTCGATATCCTATTGCCAAGAAACCAGATGAGTGATTTCATCTCGATACTAGAGGATGCGGAATACTCTGAAATGAGTGAGGATAGGTGGAACTTCGTAAGATTAGAAGTTTGTATTCCAAGCTTAGTTGACATCAGGGGGAATCTTCCTAATGAATGTGGGATGATTAATCTGATCAGTGATAATAAGGGGTGCTATCCAGGACAGGAAATTCATGCAAGGTTAGAAAGCCGTGGCAGGACTGTCAAGAGGCTTTGCCTCCTTACGGGTGAGGCAGCCATTGGTCCAGGGAAATACCGGTTATCGAATGGCTCGCCTGCTCATATTACCTCATGTGAGTCATCAGACGGTATATCCTATGCAATTGTAATACTACGTGTTGATGATATTGAATCGGGGTCCGTAAATTTGGATGGGGCTAACTGGAAAGTCGAAGAACTCACGTATCTTTGAGTACTTCATCGTAGTCCTCCTCTGTTTCCAGCCAAAGTGATAGGGGCATTAGTGGAACTAGCCTCAATGTCCCCAAATTCCTATTGAAGAGGTATACATCCGGTTGAAAAACATCAACCATTTGTTTTTGAAATGTCATTCTGACTTCCTCGCCCCTGCTCCTGAAAAATAGGATCTCAACCGTTATTCCAATAATTGTGGCTGTATACAAGACAAGTAGAACACTAATCGAAAAGGCAACTGGATCAATTAAGAGCTCGCCTGTTCGAATTTTTGATCCATACATGAGCTGCCTAGACAATAGGAAAATCAGCCCTACTCCTACCCATGGACCTAGTTTCTCGTCAACATACGACTCCATAGGTATAATTCTCCTATTCGTAGGATCTGCAAATGTTAGAGTACTTTCTGTAGCAGCTCTGATGACTGAAATTGCGGAGACCAGTATGATGTATACCAATGCGCTTAGGAGAAGAACATTGAAAGAACTCATTGGCGAATATGACACGATTAGGTATGCAAAAAGGCCAAGAAATACGGTTGTGGGCATTCTGTGAATTGAAGCTAGAGCCTTGCCAAACTGCTTGGAACCGTCATCAAGTCTGGGGATTCCTATTATTTCCCACCTTGTATACCTCTGAATGATAATCGCGACTCCAGATAGCGCTTTCTTTTCGATCAGAATCCACTCTACTAGCTTCAGCAAAGGCATCATTGGTATGCTGATGATAGCAGCGAAGATACCTACTAGAGGCCACAAAATGAGACTAGGGAACAGGAGAAAATGTTGAATTCGCAGTCTATGAAGTAAATCCGATTCTATCCTGCCTTGCCTATCAGATGATATGTGCACCTTCCTTGCTTCCGCGTCCAACTCCCCCCTGTAACGTGCGAGGGGCATTCCTGCATCGAGTACCCTGCGAACCTTTTCTCGATAGTGCTCATGCTCCGGTTCAATACCGACCCACCATCTCCACGCGAAAGACACAGGGAGGGCAAAAATAACTGGTGAAACTAATATCATTACAGCGGTCAACATAGCTTCGTAATCGTCGACCACGCGGTCGCGTGTCCAAAGAGCGCTATAATGGAACGGTTGTGGTTACATACATTCGACTACATTGCGGCCTGATAGTTATCGGACACAACAGACCAATTTACTACATTCCACCATGCGGCGATATAGTCCCCTCTGGCAGGACCGTAATTCTTGTAATACGCATGTTCCCAAACGTCTAGGCCTAGAATCGGGATACCTTCTCCCAACATGAGGGGATTATCCTGATTTGGGGTTGAGCATATGGAAAGTTGACCATCTGAAATGCATAGCCATGCCCAACCACTGCCGAATCTTGTCATGGCCTCATCGCTGAACTGATCCTTCATAGATTGGAAAGATCCGAAAGAGTCTGTAATTGCATTTGCGAGTTCTCCCTCGGGTTCTCCTCCGCCATCGGGGCTCATTGTCTCCCAGAAAATTCTATGATTCCAAAATCCTCCTCCATTATTCCTAACTGCAGCGTTATCCATGTGGTTAATTATCAAATCCTCAATTCCCAAAGAGTCCATCTCTGTACCCTCGATTGCAGCATTCAATTTAGCGGTGTATCCAGCATGATGCTTGGAATGGTGTAGCTCCATCGTCTCCGCATCGATATGGGGCTCTAGTGAGTCATAGGCATATTCAAGTTCAGGTAATTCAAATCCCATTGTATCTGTTGGTGAATTAGGGGTACTAAATATCAACCCACCGGCATGGTACTCACAATGTTGATGCACGTAATGTTGTTAGTATCTACATGGCGCGTATCGCTGTAACAGATGGGATGTCCGATGAAGCAATTGAAATTCTCGAGAATGCAGGTCATGAGGTAGTCTTGCGGCACTACGAGTCGGAAGAAATCGCAAATGGCTCGCTCCTAGAATTTGATGCTGTGGTAATCAGAAGTGCCACAAAACTTCCATCAGAGCAAATTTCATCCTCAGTAAGTGAGGACGGCGGGATTAGATTCATCGGACGGGCAGGAGTTGGAGTGGATAATATCGACATCGCCGAAGCGACGAAAAAAGGAATCACAGTGTGCAATACTCCGGGAGCATCAACTCGTAGTGTCGTGGAATTAACCATTGGACATCTGATAGCTTCTACAAGGCATATAGCAACGGCAGATCGGACTCTTCGAAATGGAAAGTGGGCAAAGAAACAATTGCGAGGCTCTGAGATAGGTGGAAAAAGACTGGGGCTAATTGGGTTCGGAAGAATAGCCAGAGGAGTTGCTTCGGTTGCTTCATCGTTCGGCATGGAAGTCCATGCTTTCGATCCCTTCGTGGATGAAGCACCTGAGGGTGTCCAATTACATGATGATGTGGACGAAATTTTCAGATTATGCACCCATATATCTGTACATTGCAATCTGAATGAACAAACAAGGAATCTGGTAAACTCCGAACGAATATCCATGATGCCCGGAATAGGTCTAGACGGAATTGAGTGCGGTAATCACATTGTTAATTGCGCAAGGGGAGGTGTAGTCCATGAGTCAGCTGCTTCTATGGCTCTGGAGTCGGGTCAACTAACATCACTAGCACTCGATGTTTTCGAAGTAGAGCCTCTTGCAGAGAGTGACTTGCTACGTCACGACTCCTTCCATGGTAGCCCACATATTGCAGCTTCAACTCTGGAGGCACAGGCTCGTATTGGAACTGAAATGGCAGGATTGATCATAGAGTATTTCGAAACCGGAAGTTGCAATAATTCCCTTAATTGAGCGACTATAACTCTAGATTGTGCATCTTTACCAAAGCATCGGAAAATAATGACAGGGGTTCAGGAATTTGGATACCTGAAATTGGTGATTTAAGAGAAAGTCCACCTTCCTTCTTGGCCCTCCAAACCATTGAATTGAACTCTTCCAAGCTCTCGGTTTTGTTTCTAAGTTCTTCAAACATCTCGGTACCAGGAAATAATGGAAGACTTGGGAATGCTCTGACATCCACTGAACTTGAATCGTAAAGTGTTGTACTTAGATAATGAGTGAAAAATGGACATATTGGGCTAAATGCACTGAGAAAATCACGCACTATCCTGTGCATTGTCCATGTAGCCGATAAATCCCCATCGTAGAGCCTAGTCTTTGACATCTCGAGCCAGTGACTGGGGAAAATCCCCGTCCCAAAAGATTTCAGTGTCTGTGCCGCAGTGTAAATGTCCACATCTTTCCATGCGATCTCCACTGAGGCCATGCACTGATCAAATTCAGATAGGATCCATTTGTCCTCTATATTCAATTCAGGCGGCGACGAAAAGTCTTCAGGAACTTCGAATTGACTCGCGAACCTAGCTACGTTGAATATCTTAGTAAGCACACCGTAATACTTAGTCTCGATCTCTTCTGGATTGATATGGAAGTCATCACCCACCTGCGCATCGCAGGCCTTCCAAAGTCGAAAGCACTCACTTCCGATTTTGTTTGCCTTCAACACTACTTGCTTGCCATCGGCCCCTTTGATCCTCCACGAACCTGTCCTACCACCAGCTCCGCATTCGAGAACGCTATCCGCATCTATGCCGTTTCCTAATGACTTCGACATCTTCCTACCCCATGGATCCATTCCAAGTCCGTCTACCCAAATACTCTGGAAACCAGGACGATCTAGTAAAAGTGCACTCTTCAGCAGTGTGTAATATAACCAGGTTCTGACAATTTCCTTGCCCTGAGGCCTAATTGAGGTCGGAAATGCCTTTTCGAACAATATTGGTTCCGTCAAGTAACCAGAGACATAAAGATTAGAATTTGATGAGTCCATCCAAGTGTCAAACACCTTCTCCTCGCCTATCAGTTTCCCAAGTGTCGAGCTCAATTCCTGATAGGTTCCAAGTGTATCCTTGCTCTCTCTATCAATAACTTCAGAGTTATTTGGGGGTGAGTCTCTCCAGGGTTGCACATAGGATCCTCTTGGCGGAACGATTACTTTAGTTCGGTCCTCAGAGTACCAGATGGGGACTTCTGTATGGTACCACCTACGTCTGCTGATGGGCCAGTCGATGGATACGCCGTCTATCCAATCATGTAAGTACTGTCGATTCCTTTCAGGTATGAATCTGCTTTCCTTTGAAAGTTCCATTAGTCTATCCAGAATATGGGTCTGTCGTACATACCACTCCTTTAGTAGAATAATCTCTATCGGGTTTCCTCCCCTCTCACTGACAGGTACTTCTTGTAAACGGTCTTCCGTAGAGACTAGATTTCCTGATGTTCGTAAAATTTCTATTGCTCTTGTTCTGGCATCAATTACTTTCATCCCGGATAATGGCCCTGCAATTTCTGTCATCTCACCATCAAGATTAATCGCCACGAATGGCCTCAACTCAAGCTCTCTGAAAATTGATACGTCATTCTGGTCACCGTATGAACAAACCATCAGAATCCCACTGCCGAAATCCATCTTTACTGAAGGATGAGAGGTAATTTTGACATATTTGTCTCGTTCTGCCACCTCAATGGGTAGTTTCACTTTCTTACCTATTAGGTGACCGTATCTATCATCTTCGGGATGTACGACTACTATTCCACAAGCACAAATCATCTCGGGCCTTGTAGTTGAAATTATGATTTCTTCGCCATCCTCAGTTTGCCACTTCACATTGCATAGTTTGGTTTCTCTCTGAACCCTTTGGACCTCCGCATCGGCTATCGTAGTCCCTTCAACAGGATCGTAGATATTGGGCCTAAGGTCTTCTACAATATCGCCACTCTTGAAAAGCTCAACGAAAATCGTCTGCGATACTGCCCTGTAGTCGGGGGCATCTGTGAGATATTCGTTCTCATAGTCGCAAGATAGACCGACTCTCTTCGCAGTATTCCGCATAGCCATGGTGTATTCTTCTATAGTTTCCGAACAAAGATCCAGGAATTCTGCCCTATCATACGTCCTCATTTTCCTCCCAGTCTTCTTTTCTACTGTAAATTCAATATTTATGCCGTTCCTGTCTACGCCCCAAGGGAATTTCACTTCTTTACCCAGTAGCCTCTGACTCCTAGCAATAACGTCTATCATGCTGTATTGGGCAACAGCTCCGATATGCCAGGTTCCACTTGGATATGGAGGAGGGGTGTCGATAACAAAAATCTCCTTTTTCGTATCTTTATTGAATGCGTATCTTTCGCGATAAGATTCTTCATCATAGTGCTCCATTTGAATTCTTTTCTCGAGATCAACACTCCACCGCTTGTCAGAAATCTTCGGCTGTCCCACGAACCCCACCAAATATTTGGCAGAGAGTCGTGTTATTGACCATTGCCGTACTGTTGTAAAATGTAATTCAGACCATCATCTATGCCGAGGGGTTGAAGGTATGCCGTTTCACGTCGGGACGGGAGGGACATGGCTAGGGAAGATTCTGGGGGGCGGGTTTCCCGTTATTTTGAAACCGCCAAAAAGAGGTTTTTGGACTTAGTTCCGAACGATTTCAAACTAATCCCATCTTTATCACGACTACCCAACCTAATACGCAGGAAGATAAGGAATCATGAAGGGTCTAGTTTTCTAACCATGTTTCCGGTGATGGCGGTTCTTGTTTCACTGGTATTCACTGTATCACTTCTACCTCACTCAGGCGTATTAGACTGTAGGGAAGGTTTCGATAACCCCAGCTACTGCAAAGAAGAGCCCGCATTGAATGTAAATGGGGATTTGGAGGTTTACCTTCCAACGGATAATGACCCACTTAGCGTAAAGAACTTGATTGCTCAGGTTGAGAGTGATTGGACTACCAATGTGATGGTTATTTACGTCGAGTCTTACGATTACAATGTCACCTGTGTAGAGTGTGGGTCAAATGGCCAAATTAACATCTTGGAGCAGATTGACAAAGTAGAGAGAGCCATCAATTATGTCAGGAACGACAAAGGTCAAGAAGATGACGTTAATTATGTTCTTTCTATTTCAACCGTAGTTAAGGAAGTAAACTCTAGTGGGGGACGCGTAGTAAAGGCCTTCTTTTCAGGCCTTGCTGAGGCAACTGGTAACCAGCAACTCTCGGATGAAATAAATGAGACAATAGACTCGCAAAGCGATCTAATCGGCAATTACGCAATACCAGATGAACAGCAAAGGGTTGATCAAATTCTTCAGGAGATGCCTCAGAATGCTCTTGATAAATTGGTGAGGAATATAGGCTCAGGTAATGAAATCAAGACCAATTACGGATGGAGTCGTGCAGTAATTATCATAGGAATATCTGATGACACAGGAAACAAGACGATTGGGGATATTGTCTCAGAAACCCAAGGCACTATCGATCAAATTGCATTGGATAATAACTGGGGCTCTCCTGATTCGGAAGGATGCGGAACTAACCATGGGTCATTATGCCTCAGAATGACTCTAACCGGCCCTGCACCACTAACTAACGCAGTTACTGAAGAGTCATTCAAACTATTCTGGCAAGTGTTCCCTGTAGGTGTTGTAATAGTAGCAGCGATGCTTTTCCTATTCCATTGCGACTTACTTCAGACGGGTAGGATTCGATTTGTTCAAGGCATTAAAGTCGTCATAATATCTGGATTGCCCACACTTTGCGCGGTATGGGTTACTTTGGGGCTAATCGGTCTGACTGATTATGAGGTAACAATGACGGTGATATTAGTAGGTCCGATCGTACTCTCACTGGGAGTTTCCTACGGACTGCATATTACGAATAGATATGCAGAATCTAAGGGAACTCCCCAAGAGAAGATGTCTGCAGCACTCCAATCTACAGGCCGGGCGGTATTCCTCTCTGCTATGACGACTATAATTGGATTCATCTCTCTAACATTTGCTCCGATGAAGCCCATCCAGACAGTAGGTTGGGCCTTGGCCGCGGGTATTGTTGTAGTGTACATTCTCACTATGATAATGGTCCCCAATCTTACAATACTTCTAGATCTGAAAAAACCTTCTCACCCCCCTCCAAAGGTATTCGTTGCTGCAGTCAATATGCCAGTCAAGTGGTCTAGAGTCACACTTGCCCTGTTTATTGCATTGATGGTCATTTCTGCTGGTTACAACAGGCAAAACGTGGAGGAAAACATCGACCTTCTAGAAATGGCACCTAGTGAAGTAGAAGCAGTGCAGAAAATGGGCGTATACTCGGATGAGTTTGAAGCGGGCCAACCAGGGTTTTTACTTGTCGATGCAAACATAAAAGCTGAACCAGAGATTGGACTTGGATCGATCACCGCAGAACATCCATACGCCAATCTTGAGGGTATAGAGAATCTTGAGTCTAGATGTAATGATGTAGAGAATGCTACTGCTGTCTCGATAGTCTTCCTCATGAAGGCGATAGCTGTAGGGGTAAATGTATCCGGTACACCAATTTATGATTTCATAGATGAAACACCTCTTCCAGAGCCAATAAAGGAGATTGCAGAACTAATTTTCGACAGAGACCAATCAGGAAATGTCTCATTTTGGACCATTTTGGATACACTTGAAGCACAGGAGGACGATGGTGGTAGGCAGGCTCAGAATTTCCTACTATACGTCTTCTACAATAGTATGACAGAAGAAATGAGGGAACTCTTCATCTCTCCAGATTATCAACGTTCACTGATATACATAGATATGCCATTCATGGATGTCAAGAGTACTGCAATTACTACAGAGCAGATCAATAATTGGGCAAAAGCTGCCGGGGATTCTGAAAACCCGATCAATGTAGTGGGTGACTCACTAATCGGCGTTGCGTCAATCACAATTGAAGTCAATAATTTGATAGTCGACTCCCAATGGACGTCACTTGCATTCGCACTAGGATTCACGATACTCACACTTGCTCTAGTTTTCAGAGATATTAGATACGCTTTCCTCACCACAATACCAGTAGGATTTACCGTAGCTATGCAGTGGTTAGTAATGGATGCGTGGGGTCTCTCTCTATCCCTGGTAACAGTAATGATCGGATCGATTCTTGTCGGTGTGGGGATAGATTTCTCAATACATATTGCAAACAGGGTCAAAGAGATGGGCGGAACAATAGATGGGATTAGAACTGCATGCTCAAGTACAGGTATGAGCCTATTCGAGGCTACAACAGTGACAGCCATGGGTATGACATGTGCCTTTGGAATAGAAATACCCGCAATAGGCCCCTTCGTTACAGTGATTATTGTCTTACTTATCGTGGCTGCTCTATCTGCTCTTCTATTATTACCAGCAATTTACTCCTTTATGGTAACTTCTAATTTGGGTCTTACGGGAGGTATGACGGCGATGGTGAAGACAGCTGGATTGAATACAAATTCCCAAACCACCAACATAGATGTCTTGGAATCTAGAATATCCTACGGTCAAATAGACGATGCATGGTGAATCAAATTTATTTCTATGTTATGACTAGGGACCACATGGTAAACTACTGGCTGATGAAGAGCGAACCCCATGTCTATCCTTGGACACAACTGGTTTCAGATGGATCTACACACTGGGACGGAGTAAGGAACTATCAAGCTAGGAACATCATGCGTGACAATATGCTTGTAGGTGACATGGTACTTTTCTATCACTCAAATTGCAAACCACCGCACGTTGCAGGGATAGCTAAAGTTTGTAGGGAATCGTACCCAGATCATACAGCTCAAGATCCGGGTTCTAAATACTACGATTCAAAGGCTTCTGCAGATAATCCCAGATGGGTTATGGTTGATATTGAACCCGTATCAGCAATTACTTCAGTTGATCTTCCCGAACTTAGATCTAATGGTGATCTTGAGGGGATGCCCTTGTTGAAAAAAGGCCAAAGGCTTTCAGTTCAACCTGTAAAGAAGGCCCATTTCGAAATTATATGTAGAATGGGCGGCCTCCCCGGAATACCCGAGTAGTGGGCGTGTCCTCGGTGGACGCTCGTCATCAGTGAGAATGCAACACCAGCTTTCTCCGTCCCGAAGTCCCAAGGCATCCAGCATCCCCGGTCGGGCTGCTCGCTTCCGCGCCTGACCTGGTTCCCGGGCGTGAGACGCTTACAGAATCCCTCCGGATTCTGCTACCGCCAACCTGGATCTCTTGGGGGCGAGACATCGCAGTCAGTTGGTGTAATCCCAAAGGCTCGTTTGCGCCGCCCTCGGACTTCGAGTCACCATTATCAACGATTTGTGAAAAACAGAGCACGTCAACTCCCCCTCTAGCCCAATTATCGCGCTATGACGATACGTATCAATATGCCCGGTATATCATGCTTCATACTTTGATGGACAGCCTGTTTGAATCTCATATGAATTGATTATCCACATCATTGTTCCATCTGACGAATTGTCTGTCTGAAGAATCCCTCTAACAGCAATAGTTCTGCCCTCGTCAAAGCCATCTGGAATTGGAGATTCCTTGAAATTGACGATTAACTTCTCTGTACTTCCTTGAAGAGTAAACACGAATTCATCATAATTCATTGTCCCGGGCAATACTATGCCGCGAACAAATATATTCTCTCCATCGAATCTCTCTGGTTCACTCATAATCTCGTCTACAGTGTATTGGACTTGGGGGTCCACAGTCACCATCATTAGTCCAAATATTGCTATTGATGTCCCGAAAACGATCACAAGTCGGGACAGCCTAGTAAGTTGCACATTATATTCTAACCGCTAGTGTCTAAATGTGTTTGTATCCTACAGCTTCAGATAGAGAAGAAAACCCAGATTCGCTAACTCTGTTCTTGATTCCTTTGACTATACTTGATACCACTGTGGGCCCATTGAATACCAGAGCTGAATAAAGTTGAATCAGTGATGATCCAGAAATAATGGCCTCCCATGCAGTTTCTTTAGACTCGATGCCGCCCACTCCCACAATGGGAATTTTGCCCTGAGTTTCTCCGTATACCAAATTTATTATTTCTAGGGAACGAGAATTCAAAGGTCTTCCAGACAACCCCCCATCGTTTGAGAATGCTTTTCTTGACTGAGTGGATAATGGTGCCGGCCTCTTTATGGTAGTATTTGTTGCAACTATCCCGTCGACACCTGATTTTTTACACAGAGAAACAGCATCCAATATCTCATCATCAGAATTATCTGGTGAAAGTTTCAACAAAATGGGCTTTTGTTCCCCTTTGAGCTCCCTTATCTTGTTACATGATCTTAAAATTGATGTAAGGTACTCTTTATTCTGAAGATCTCTAAGTCCGGGGGTATTGGGCGAAGAGATATTCAGTACAAACATATCAGCGTGATCCCATAGTATGTCTAAAGTGGAGGCATAATCATCTGCTGCATGGTCATTTGGAACCTTTTTTGACTTACCAATGTTAGCAGCAATTGGTGTTTTTGGCCATTTATCTTCAGATTTACGACTAATCAACCTCTTACGAATTTCAGAAGCTCCTGGATTATTGAAACCCATCTTATTCACCAATGCTCTATGTTTATTGGCACGAAACATTCGAGGCTTTGGATTCCCATCTTGCGGATATCTTGTAATGCCCCCATATTCTGTCCAAGAGAACCCCATGGCAGACCATGCCATTAGTGCCTCTGCACCTTTGTCGAATCCGGCTGCTAAACCTAGAGGATGATGAAACATTCTTCCAAAGACTTCTATTGGCACCTCAGGTGGCCCGTAGAGGGCTTTCAGAATATTCTGGCCGGCACTGGTTTCACCAATACCTTTCATCACCCTCATAGAAATTGAATGAGCAGCCTCCGAGTCAATCAACCTGAGTGCAGGGTTCCCCAAAACACTCCAGGCTATTCCCATTATCTACGGTATGCGCACTCATTCTTCAATCGTTATGTTTCAAATCTAGACAGTATTGACTTTGTCTAACACCGTTCGGGTTCGCGCTCGCTCGCGCGTGTGCGTGCGTTGGAGGATCTACCGCTCCACCTAGTTTATACAGGACTTGATACGGCAATACAAATCCAGGGGAATAGCATGAAGCTTGTAATCCTTGAATCGGGAGCCAAAGCGAAGACTATCAAAAAATACCTCGGAAAAGGATGGATTGTGGATGCTTGCAATGGTCACGTTCAGGATTTACCAGTTAACAATAAAGCAATGTGGGCGTACAAGGATGGAGAATTGCCAAATCCTCCATGGAGTTGGACGGATGAAAAGGCAGAGAGAAAGCTTCTTTCGATGATGAATAAAGCATCCAAATCATCTGTGAACGAGATATTTATCGCGACCGATCCCGATAGAGAGGGGGAATTCATTGCATGGAGACTAAAAGAAATCCTTTCTGATTTCGATTCGATTCAGAGGATCTCATTTAACGAGATCACGAAAGACGCAGTAATGTCCGCAATTTCGGAACCACGAAATATAGACATGGATCTAGTCAATGCTGCAATAGTTAGGAGGCTGATCGACAGATTGGTTGGTTGGAGATGCTCAAAATTCTGTAAATCGTGGAAATTGAAGTCAATGGGAAGGGTGCAGACTCCAACGCTGGGTTTTATTGTGGAAAAAGAGGTGGAAAGAGACAACCACGTACCAAAAGAGTATCATTCAGTCTCAGTCCCATCTAATGGAATTGAAATGAAAGTTAGATTTCACGAATCTGACGATCAAGATGCTTGGTTCGATGATGATGGTAAACACTACCCAAATAGAACCTCAGATACTAAGTTCGCAGAAAAAACAGTTGGAGCGATAAACTCCGCAAATAAATTATTACTAATTGAAGCCAAAGAGGGCACGATTAAGCGAAAGCCAAAACCACCTTTCACAACTGATACCATGCTACAAACTGCAAATTCTATTCTAGGGTGGTCGATATCAAAGACCAGTGGAGTAGCTTCATCTCTGTACAATAGTGGACATATAACCTATATTCGCACCGATTCTACTAGAACCAACAAAAAAGCCAGAGAGAGTATCAGGAGCCATATCTCTGGTAAACTAGGAAAAGAATATCTGGGCTTGGGGATAGGCGAGTCGGGGAAGAAAAAGAGCAACGTTCAGGATGCTCACGAAGCAATTAGGCCAAGTGAGCCAACAATTGAGAGCGCAGGAAAGGATGTAGATGAGAAGAAGCTATATCAGCTAATATGGTCAAGATTTGCAGCTAGCCAGATGTCCGATTCGGTTAGAGAAAGAAGAAATCTGAAGTTTTCATGTGATGGCGTAAAAGTGCCGATAACTGGTACTGCATCATGGAGAACACATGACGGGTGGGAAAATGTATTTTCATGGTCTATCGGTAAAGTCCAATCAAAACCGCCAGAAGTTGGATTTACAATCGGGGAATCATGGATTATTGACTCCAAGGCTGAAATGACGATAGATTACACAAAGCCACCAAGAAGATACACCGAAAGCTCAATCATACAAGAAATGAAGAGAAGTGAGATAGGGCGACCCTCCACATATGTATCAATGGTTAAAAATCTCGAGCAAAAAAAGTATATCGAAAAACAAGGTAGCTCGTTAGTACCGACACAAAACGGCAAAACCTTGTGGTTGGAGGTTGCTCCACATTATAATCAACCAGTAGGGAAGTTATTTTCCGCAGAATTTACTGCAATTATGGAGGCAGACTTGGATTCTATTGAGGATGGCTTATCAGAAGCACACTCTAAATGGACCGAGTTTGAACAGCTATTTCGTAAAATTCACTTACTTGCATTGGAAAAAAGAAAGGAAAAGCCCACCGTCAAACAGATAGAATATCTTCAAAGAATATTGGCTAATATGTCCAAAGATGAGGCTTCTGGGATATTGCAGGATAGGGCACTCGCCGAACTTTCTGGTGAAGATGTGAAAAAAATTCTTGATGAAATCAGCGAAGAAAGCAAGACGAACATCGCACCAAGTGAAAAACAGATTGCACTAATCATTAGAGTCGCAGATAGACTGGGGCTGGAATTAGACGATATTCTAAGAGAAATGGGGTTAACAGATGTTTCAGATCTCACTGGTGGAAAGGATGGTAGTGCCAGTGAACTGATCGATAAACTTCTGAACCTGGACAGGAATAGCCCTGCAACGGAAAGACAGGTATCTGCAATAATTTCTATGATTGAGAAACTAGAGATGCCAATTGAGCAAGCCCTTGAAGCCGTTAGAACGGAATCGATAGAAACTATCACCAAATCTGATGCAAGCATTTTGATTGGAAATCTTAAGAAAACAATAAATTCCAAGCGTAGAAGCAAAAAATAGAGCTGTACAGGGGATTGCATGATTCGTGAGTTCGATGTTGTTGTGATAGGTGCAGGACCTGTTGGAGGTTATCTTTCAAGAAGATTCAACGAACACGGAAACAGTGTGCTCATGATAGAGGAACACAATCAGATTGGAAGGCCATTTCAATGTGCGGGTTTGGTTAATCCCGCATCAATGAAAACGATAGGTCTGGAGAATACAATTCTAACGTCTATCTGGGGTGCCAATATCCATAGTCCGACCGGTACGAGAGTGACGATAGGAGATCCTAGAGTTCCTCGCACATTCTCCGTTTGCAGAAAGCTGTTCGATGAAGCCGTGGTTATGCAATCAATAGCCACAGGTACGGAGCTCCTCTTGTCATCAAAACCGTATTCAGCTACAGTATACGATAAATTTGTAGAAGTAAAGATAGATGGACCCAATGGTGACGAAACCATTCACTGCAAGCTACTATGTGGTGCCGATGGTGCCCATTCTTGGGTCCGTAGAAATTTCCGAATGGGAATTCCTCGTGAAACCATGATTGGTTTCCAAATAGAGGTCACTGGGTATAAAGGTGATTCGGGGATGTTAGATATGTACACTGGAAAGAATATTTCACCTGGATTCTTCAGTTGGGCGATACCGACGGGAGAAACTACTAGGGTCGGTACATGGACAAAAGCTGATTTGATGAATGGGTTATCAAGCGAGCAGTATCTGGACAGGTTGCTGCAAGATCAAAAAATCAACTCCAGGTTTGAAATGTGTTCTGAAATAGCTAGATTTTGCGGGCCGGTTCCCAGTGGCATTGTAAAAAAACCACTTATTGAGAGAGTGGCACTCTTCGGAGACTCAGCAGGGGTGTGTAAACCTACAACCGGAGGGGGAATAGGACCTGGGTTCCAACAAGTTGACTTATTAGTACCTAAACTTAGTAGACATTTGAAGAATAACGAATTAAGCAAGGGCACGATGAAATCATTGTCCTCGTTACTTAAGGAGATGGATAGGAACCAGAGGAAGAAGCGGGCACTAAGGGATGCATTTTTGACTGAGATGAACGATTTAGAACTTGAAAGGATTTTCGATGTTTGGGCTAGGCCAGAGGTTACAGATTTGATAAATGAATTCGGCGACATAGAAAATCCGATACCACTAGGGATCAAGATGCTCAGGGAAGTGCCCGAATTCCGAAAACTGGCTGGCAGGGCCGCCAGAGCCGTATTGTGGGGATAGCATGGATAGGTACGTACAGAGCATCAGGTATCCCCCCTTTGAACTGGAACATATGAATCCCAGAAACATACCAATCTGTAAGGCCACAATCGAGAGCTTTGGAATGAGTGTGACCAGCTTCACCATTGGCTCAGATGGTGGCTGGTTCGTTCAATGGAGGAGAATGGAAGAAGACGAAGTGGACTTGCTACTACTAGAGGGGGGAGTCACAGATTCACCTCCCCGTTTCTTGACTGATACTAGGATGGGCTGGTTCATTAGACCAGATAGGCTGCATAATATTTCTAGAAAGCTGATTATCCCTACAGTAACATTGCTGATATCTTCATTGTTCGTACATGCTATAGAGCCCGGATTAGTTGAACAGGGAATAATCGATGAAACTATCGCAGGTTCAATATCAATAGGTCCTTTGGACTATCCTAGATTGTTGTTCTACACATTCCCAATGTTCATTTTGCCACTTGTTTTCAGAACCATAGCAAATTTCAGAGATTTCAATAGGCAAAAGGAAATTTCAGTGAGGCCATATGAGCCCCCAGAAGTTCGAGTTAATTCCACCAGAGGAGCAATAGATATCGAAGTTGAGAATAATGACACGAGTCTACAGTTAATTCGTTCGAGAGTCCAAGTTGGTGTAGCTATGCCCGAAAGAAGCTCAGTTCTGGCGACTCTAAAAAGGAACGAAGGTGGACAACCTGCTCCTGGAATGTCAACTAGGTTACCAGAGAAAAGACTGACTTCTGGCGATGAGACTGGAACGGGTGTAGGAGAGTCTATTCCAATGCAACTATCATCAAAGAAATCAGTGATCCTGGAGCCCCTAAGGATAATGGAGAAAGGCGATTGGACAGAGTCCACGGGTTCAGAAGCGGAATATTCACTCAAAATGCCATCAGAACAATGGCCGGGTACAGTCTATTCATCACTTATAGCAATCCACTGGGAGGTAGTTTTGGAGTTCCTTGAACGAAATGGCAGGAGGATTTACTGGGTCTTACCGATTATAATGCCACAATCCAAAGAGCCGACACGAATTCTTAGGGCTCCAGTGATTAGCGGTAGAGCAGAACTATCAGACCTCTAGATGGGGTTCTCCCGCACCTAAATTCTCCAGAATATTGTAATCAGAGTCCCTTCTGGCAGGAGTGAAACCACAATTTAGTATAGATTCCTCCAATTCGGAAATTGAAGCCATTGTCTTGGTAGTTCCAGAGGCAGAGACTACATTCTCTTCCATCATGGTCGACCCTATGTCATCGGCACCTGCCGTCAATGCTATTTGAGCCACTTTCAAACCCATAGTAGGCCATGATGATTGAATGTGGTCAATGTTATTCATGAAGAGCCTGGATACAGAGACATGCCTGAGGTACTCAACTGACCCTGCACCTAGGTTGGTCGCGCCCCTCCTACTGCCCAGTTTCCCAAAAGCATTGTTTTCGAGCATTACCGGCCAAGAAATGAATGATGTGAATCCGGGGTAATCCTTTGACAATGACCTCTCCTGCAATATTCTGATCTTATTCATGTGCTCTATTCTATCTCTGACGTTCTCGCCGAAACCGAAGACGTTCGTCGCAGAAGTAGTCAGGCCAAGCGATTGCGCTTCCCCCATCACCCTAATCCAATTCTCAGAGGATCCTTTCTTTGGTGAAATTCCATTCCTCACACTATCAACGAGCATTTCCGCACCTCCCCCAGGAAGCCCGTGCATACCAGATTCGCGTAGTCTCGAAAGGACCTCAATAGTAGAAAGACCTGAGACTTCTGCTATCCCCTCAATCTCAATGGGTGAGAAGCAATCCAATGCTATTGATGGATGCCTCATAGATAGCTCTGATAGTAATTCAGTATACCATTCGAAGGGCAGTGAAGGGTTAACGCCTCCTTGCATTAGGATTCTTGAACCGCCTAGTTCCTCTAATTCGTGAATTCGGGTGCTAATCTGGTCCAGAGTCTGAGTATATCCCTCGTCATGACCGGGTGATCGATAAAAAGAGCAGAAATTACAATTAATTGTGCAAATATTTGTGTAATTGATATTTCTATCAATCATATAAGTAACGATATTTCCGGGAACTTGCCTCTTCCTCCTCTCTGATGCAGCATACATCAATTCGCTCAAAGGTGCTTGGAGGTATATTTTCTCCGCATCTTCTACGGTTAAAATAGGAGGATCGGTCGAAAGCTGCGCCTCTAGAATTGTCATCCAATCAGTCATTTTCTCTCTTCCCCACTATTTGCTCAATCTCGTCCAACATCTTCGGGCATGATGATGATAGTACCAAGGGGCCTTGTTCTGTTACCAAAACATCATCCTCTATTCTGATTCCTATTCCCGCGTACCTATCGGGAATAGATATGTCAGTCCTCCAAGATGCAAAGTATAAACCGGGCTCAATTGTTAGGACCATTCCCGGCTCTAATAAAAACGAGGAGTCCGGATCCCCTTGGCGCCCCCCTCCAACGTCATGGACGTCCAAGCCAAGAAAATGCCCGGTACCGTGCATGAAGAAATTTCTAATTTGCCCCTCAAAAACCCCTGGCTTGCCTTCGACTCTGCCCAATGCTTCTTTGAAAGTGCAATCCAGAACTCCGAGTTCTATCAGCCCATGTGCTATAGTCTCACATACAACCTCATGCATGGAAACCCATGGGACTCCTGGTTGACAGGCTGCTATTCCTGCTAATTCAGCTCTTAGAACAAGTTCGTAAATTTCTTTCTGAGGCTGAGAAAACTTCCCGTTCACTGGCCAGGTTCGAGTAATATCTGATGCATACCCACTGACCTCACAACCGGCATCGACCAGGACAAGGTCTCCGGATTCTATAACGTGGTTGTTACTCTTATAATGAAGCACGGTGGCATTATCCCCCCCACCCACTATAGATGGGAAGCTCCATTGGCTTAGTGAAGACAGGAAGTGACCTTCGACCTCAGATTGAATCTCCCATTCCCCCATTCCGGGTTGTGCATTGCGCATTGCCTTCTCATGGGCTGATGAAGCAATTAGTGCTGCTTCTTGCATATATTCAATTTCACTTGTTGACTTGATTCTCCTAATCGGGTCGATATATGTGCGTAAGTCTCGGGTTTCAGTAATACCAGCCAAAAATGTGTCCAATGACGAAGATACGCCGGGTATTGTAAAAATCATACTTACTTCCGAAGATAACTCTTTGATTCGAGATTCGAAGCTTTGTATGGAGCTCGTATGATCAACCGGCCATGATTTGGCTCCATCAACACCAATACGTTTTCCTTCCCATATTTCCTTCTTTGTATCCCTATCAGATACGAATAGCGTTGTTTCCCAATTTCCTGATAAATTCGTTGCTAGTAATGTACCAACATCTTCTTCCCAGCCACAAAGATATAGCATGTATGAATTAGCCCTAAATGGGTATGAAACATCATTTGATCTTATTTTTCGTTCATTTGTTGGTATGATTGCTACGCTCGGCTTGGGTAGTTTGGAAAAAACCGATTCCTGGCGACTCAGGTACTCTGACCTATCGAATGGTAAACTCATAGAAACCCCTGTAATTACTTCTTTTTTGGTCTTTTCAAGATTAGGTCCACTTGGGTATCTCTGGATCATCTAATTTTGACCTCCTAAATACGGAATATGACAAAAAACAACCAGATAAAATTAGAATTAGTATTGAAAGAGGGGGACTGCCAGATTCGCTGCTATCGACTACTGTAATTGATACCATAGAAGACTCAGAATTGTCGTCAATTACTTCTATCGATAAGACAAAACCATTGTCACCCACCCCCTCAGGCCATGGAATGGACCTAGTAGGCCCCTCATAGGTTGGGACATTGTCTACTCTCCAAACATACCTGAGTCTATCTATATCATTCGAAGTATCTGTAGATGACGAGGCATCAACAAGAATCGGAGATTCTGGGGAAAGAGTAACCCGATCATTTTGGAAATAATCCTCTCCATTAATGGTCAAGCGTGCTACTGGAGCTATGTTTACAATATCAAGTGTATTAGTTGAGAGTCCCATATTCCCCGCATTATCTGACACAGATAGTGATATGGTGAAAGATCTTGAATCATCGAGATTCAGTTCTATCGATCGATAATCGGGACCACTGAGGACCTGATTCATTTCTTCCCCGGAAACTCCGATTCTATTTATTGACCAGGTGTATGTTAGTCCTTGTATACCCCAAAAATCGTCCACCGTCGAAGAGGCATCTAGGTATACTGTGTCAGTGCCTTCTGGCAGCTCTTCAGGAATGTCTACTATTACAACAGGAGGGGTATTATCGATTCTAATACTGATACAATCATCCGAGTAAGTATCATCTTCATTCTCGGATTGAGCGAATAGAATAACGTCATACCATCCATCTTCAAAATAAACGAGATTAATCTTGAAAGTTAGAGTGTGCCCGTCCCATTCAAAATCGGAAAAATTTGATTGCATAGTCGAATTATGATTAACCGGGTAAAGCGAATTTTCTGGCTCAGTACCTTCATATGCACACTTGATTGGAGTTGACCTCCGAATTATAGTTGAGAAAGAAGGTACATTGCTATCTATAGTGGATGATAGTGCTTCAAGAACATATGATTGGCTGTGCCAATTGTCAATTCCGCCATCAATTATGTGCAAGGTAGGAGCGAATTCCTCGTCTGCTACCCCTGGGGATTGAATGAATATACTGATGGATTCGACTAGAAGAATGTCATTTGAGTCAATTATGCTCACAATCAGTATACATGAGCATGGGCCTAGTAACTCGGGGAATATATCTATTTCAAACGACCAATCCTTCGATGGACCGTTATTAATGTCTTGACCAAAATCAGATACAGAGACATATTGCCTTGTTGAAGTCGAGTCAAACAACTCCCAACTTGCTGAACGGGGTTCTAAATCATCCGTCACTGTAGCCTTGAAGGTAAATTCATCATTAATTACGACCCCGTCCTCAATATCAATTGTAAGTACGGCAGGTATGAGATTCTCCGCCTTTGAATGAAACGCTTGCAGGTTTGAAGCAAGTATTAGAATTACCAGAATAAATGATCCTTTGAAGGGCGGGGCAGACATGGCACTCATGTTTCATCGGTTAGAACGACACTATTCAATCCCATGTAATCGTGATTCTATCTTTCGGATATTCTCATCTGCCATGAAAGCTCATCAAGCCATACCCCTAGAGTATCTCGATCAATGTACTCCTGTGCTGTATTTGCAGACAGAACGCATTCGCATGAAGCAGATGCCAATAAGGCGGCATCGTATAGGGAAAGGCCTGATCCCAGAGCTGCTGCTAGGGATGTCGCGGCGGCATCGTGCATCCCAATTTGTTGCTCAGCTGCAGGTGCCATGCATGGTATCATTATTGATTCATGATCACGCTGGTATAATTGGACCCCGTTTATTCCTCCAAGTACAAGAATTCCTTTCCATGAATACTCACTCAACATACTTTGTGCTGCATCCTCAACATCTAATCCGATTCGCCGAGCTAAAAGAGACATCCCCCTCTTTTCAAAAATCACTACTGATGCGCCACGGCTCTTTTCCAAACCTGTTAGTTTCGGATCTACAATAATTGGAATACCAATCTTGTTTGCCTCTGAAATTAGCTTGAGTGATTCTTCGGTAGTTACAACACCCTTGTCATAATCAGAAATTACCAAGGCACAACTATCTCCTAAATCCTTTAATGCCGAAGAAGCAAGCTTGGATGAGACATCTTGACTTACAGGCTCGTTGGTGCCCCTATCTGCTTGAAGAAGAATTTGCCCCCTATCCAGCAGGCTCTCTCTGCTGCCGAAGAATCTAATTTTGGTTAGAGTCTCCCTAGATGGAATCAATCTAACATTATCCGTTGAAATATTGAGTTCGTTGAGTGTATGAATTATTGATTTCCCCTCCGAATCATCCCCCAATGCGGTATGGAATGAGACATTCATACCGAACGAAGAGAGGCCTATGGCTATGTGGGCAGAAGCACCCGGTGACTCTTCTGAATGGGTAATCTTCAACACAGGTACTGGGGCTGTTGAGTTGAGATTATTCGCGAAACCGTGGTGATATCTATCGAGCATTGTATCGCCAATAAGTGTCACTTTCTGACCATCTAAAGTTTCCAAAAGATTTCTAAGAGTCTTGAGGCTTTTCTGTCTTCTTTCATCAGTGGCATCGGTCACGTTTCAGCGAAGGAGTCTGCACGGATGATATTTGGGGATAGCGTCTAATTTGACAGCGTTCCCGTTCATGCATGGAGTGGACGGGGGAATCTTGGATTTTCGATGGTCCGGAATACAGTAGATTATGGGAGAAATCAGCAATCGGAGTTCTTATCGATGGTGGTGGATTGGCGCTTACTGACATTGAAGTACTATTCTCTAAGAATCATAGAGGAGCTAGCTTTCCTCTGATTCCAGATGAGAAAGCTATGTTGGAATGGGTGAACAAGAGACTCCAGAATAACTCGACACTTTTAGAAGAATATGCAATATTAGAAGCATTAAGAGTCCCGGGTAACAAGGTCGTTCTGGGCAATAATTTTTCTCGATTAGGCATAGATGACTGTAATTCGTGGGGATTAAGGTGGTCGTCAGATAAACATCCGAGTAGAAATGATCCAGACTCAGAAGTTATTTGGTTCAATTCGAGTGATTTATTGAATGGAGAATCCGATAGATCTCAGTCGTTGGAATCATTACTACGATGGTCGTATGAAGTAAATATGAAGGGCAGGATATCTGAAGTTCTTGTAGTAGATGAAGAAAAGTCTGTGGTTACTTATCGTATATCTGAGTCGAATCCAACCGGAATTCTACGTCCGCCGGGATACAATGAATTTCAAAGAATCTCGAGTCTTAAATCGGTTGATTTGGGAGATAACGGAGTATTCATTATTGACGACGATGAATGGAAATACGACGCTATTGGTTTGCCAATACACGGTGGCAGGCAACTAGATAATGTCGAATACGAGGTTGTCCAATCGGTCACAAACCATGCCACAGAAAATATGTCGGTATCGGCTAGTATAATGCTCGATCTTTGGGAAAGGGGCCTAAACACAAGGTCTGGTTTCAAGTACGGCACAAAATGGAGATGCTACCCGGCAGATGTGGGCGAGGGGCATGCCCCTTGGCTAGTGGTAGACCCGTCATCAGAAAATCCGAAAAGTTGGGCCGAAGCCTGTCTATCATCGAGGTTGGCCTCAGGCGTGAACAAGTATTGGCTTTATCCAGTAAAGAAAGGAAAAAATGAGTGGAGATACCTGCAAATATCAAGACCGCCCTCCGATTCAAGGTGGAGTAATCCAATAAGGTACTAATTCTGGTATTTCTGCCTGTTACCAGTTGCTACTGATAATGCCAACAAAATAAGAACTGTGGATATTGCATTAGAGGGAATTGCCAGCCAGTTTAATGGGCCGAACGGCAAATCACCTTCCGCCTTTAATTGGAAAGGGATTCTTTGCTCGATGTTGTCTGAGTCTAAAATTACTAGCTCTCCCTTTGCAATCATCCTCGGTTCCAGGAGTCCATCTGGGGCAATTCGCAACTCGATTGGATCTCCCGGATAGAAGGCCCCATCTGTGATTGGTTCAGAGATTCTTCCTGCGGCACCTTCTATTGTTATGCTGTATGTCCTAGGGCCAGAACCAAGTGCATCCGGATATAGCGAAATAGTAGAGTCTGTATCCCAAGGTATCGTTTCTTCGAGTTCGTCTGTGGATAATCTATGGTTTACTACAATCCAGTCTATAGAGACCGTGTTCTTAGGACGATTTTGGCAACCAATAGATCCTTCAATTGTCCCTTTTTTAGAAGAAGAATTTGTTATTTCGATTAATTGGATCTTTGTAGAGTTGCTATCATGAGGCGGAATCAAAACATTACCTGTTGATGAGATATCAACTTCTAACATACATTGGTCGGTTGTGAAAAAATCGGCAATAATTAGTTCATCGCCCAGAACCACTATTGGAATTCTAGGTACGCTAAGTGTGGAGTTCGAATCACCAACAAAATCAACCTCGATGGTTGCTGAACTCTCACGAATATCTATGACCGTGGCTGTCCATTGAACGAGCCTGCCGTGATTGTCCCAAATCTTCTTTCCTGTATGGCCAAATTTATCACCTACTTGGAAAACATCTCCTGGTGAACCATAATCTCTAGCCCTCAATAAAGAGTCGTCTCCATCTGCTTCAACAATCTTCACCCATGGTTTTGTTGGGTCGGTATTCAGTAGGTTGGAATCAACATCTCCGAAATTGAGATCCTGTTGCTCGACTAATATACCGTGCCCGGGTAAACCCTCGTCAAAACCAGTTTTTGATCTGAGTGTGACCCAGATATACTCCTGGGGTGCTATCTCAATCTTAAGTGGATTACCGCCATTAGATATGGGTTCTAGAGAAAAATTTCCATCGGAGATTAAGATTGTCTCTATAGGATCTATCGCACCGATTAATTCTAGAGTGGAAGATGAAGGAAGCGTTGGTCTGGAGCCATCACCTACCCAATTGCCACTGGCCATGACGTCCCAGTCACCTAGTCCATGCCAGTTTCTTGAGGGTGCATCGCTATGGACATCGTACAAATCAACGGCCCCCATTTGGTGTAGCATTTCATGGACCAAAACCCCAAGTCCTCCATGTACCGAGGCCATAGTATAGTGTTCGAATGTATAATCTCCGACCTTGACAGGCTCGTAGAATGAAGAGAAATGGCTCCAAATGCTTGTTGATGGGCCTCCTTCCTCTTGGGCCTGTCCAGAATGTAGGATGAGTAGCCTGTCAATAATGAAATCGCCATCGAGATCCCATTGAGAAAGATCCAGGTCCTCCCCCCATGTGGAGGTCTGAAATGAATTAATTATCGCTTCTTTGGCTAATTCCCTTGCTCCGCCTGAGTTTGCTCCAGAGTCCCTCTCGCCCTCGGAATCAGTCCCCCAGTGTGACTCCGAATATGGGGATACCCATGTTTCTCCTACCATCATCGTCGCCAATCGAGAGTTGCCGCCGCTCATCTCGGAGATGTATTGTTCTGCAGAGTAATTGCCTTCAAACAAGCCTCCTAATAGTGAATTAGGAAAGGGTTTGCCGGGAAAGCTGATTCTAAGCACAGGCCAGGATTCTTCTTCGGCAAGGCCAACTAAAGGGCTTTCGTGCGCATTTTTCGTTTTGACCGTCGAAGAAATCGCATCATTGACAGATCCAGAATTCATGTATACGTACGAAGAAGAAATCAATAGAATGGTTACGGACAATATCCGGAAAATACTACCTGATGCGATTTGGCTCACATCTTCAGGCCGTTAGTTAATGCTTTCAAATCAATCCCCATGTGGTACCTAGTTGAGTCAGGTTTGTCCGGCCTTTTAGTCGATTACTCTAACCGGGATGGAGCTTGATACGAGGTCGGCTAATATTGCGGAAAGTAATGCAATTATTATCTTCAATCCATCGAACTCTATGGGTAGAGTTAGAATTATCACGCTTGTTGAGATTGCTAGTAAACGCTTCCTGAACTTCAACTCGCCGTTATTTGTGATGCCAAATATTCTGGTCAAGGAGAGGGAAATCGTTGTGACAGACCAGATACCAAGTACCCATGAAATTGCTATCCCAATGGAGAATATAGACGAGGCGTCGTATCTAACAAGCACTCCATCTGGTCTGCCAGTGATCTCGGACAGGAAAAAAAGTAATTGCAGACCTTGATACCATATTAGGAAAATGACGATTGGTATGACAATTGTCGTTAGAATTAGTACCGATATCAGCCAAATACGCTCTGATGGGTAGAGGCCAGGTCTAGCGAAAAAGTAAGCCTGTATTGAAATCAATGGGAGCAATGACAAAAATGCCAGAAGAATCACGGCGGTCCACCTTAGGTTTAACCAATCGAAGGGCCCATAGATAGACATATTTTCTTGGTTGGGAATCGTATCAAAGGACAACGCACCGAGCCAGTGAGTGATCATATGGTCTATTGAGAAGGACCAAAAAAGGCACATTATAATCAGTGCAAATGAGATCTTACGGGCTATTGTATTCAGGTCTCGCAGGTGTTCTTGGAAATCCCGTTTCGGGAAGTTGTCGACGAATTTGCTTGTCACAATACATCCTTCGCATCTGGCAAGGTTCTGGCTGCAAGAACCGTTCTGTATACTCCATACGCAGCCCAAGCACTAACGAAGAACGTTGTACCTGTAGCGAAGTATGTGAAGTCTACTCCTTGGAAAACAATGGGCGTATCAGAGCTAGCCCAGCTGACCCCGAGGTAGAACGATAGCAAACACCCGAAACCCCTACGGAAACCCTGGGGATAGGCTAGTTCACTGGCCAGGAATTCTGGTCCATCACCATATCTGCGTTCGAGAATCTCTTTCTGAACAACCGCCCCAACTATAAGAGCAGTTAGACTAGTCCAGTAGAACAGGTTGCCTTGTGAGAATACCCTATTTGATATCGCATCCTGACGTTCCTTCTCGAGTTGCTCTTCGGACACTTCTAGCAGGAATAGCGAGTCATATGTACCTACAGAGATGGTTCGGGTTTCCAAGGTTGATCCGCTCTCGTCCGTGGTTATAGTTCCAGGTGGGTTGATTGAGAAAGACAGTACGTTCCAGTAATCCATTTCGTCGGGTATCCCCCCTCCATCTACCGAATTTCCGACTACCCAAAATTGTACTATGCCCATGTCGTCATCGGGAGCAGTCCATGTCAATATCCATGATCCATCAAGATCCGTGTCTGAGTGGGAAACATCATCAGTTCGACCCTCTGCGTACCGTATTTCTTGGTCGTCTTGCCAAGTAAAGTTGCCAATTGAGTCAGAAGAAAGTAAGAAGCCAGCTTGTGTGTTTCCTTCACCGCCCGATAGTGTAAGAGAATCGGCTACTCTGATAGTAAGTTGGTAACTCTCGGATGGCTCGTACATCAGTGGCACACCAGTGACCATTACGACTGCTCTCTCTGATGGTGCGCCGTTGTTATGGCAGGAGCAACCGTACTTTACGGTCAACTCATCGTTGGAATTGTATGCTCCGGGACCATTGCTCATACCGAGAGCGGGGATAGATACCGCAGCGACAACGATGAGGCATACGAAGCTGCGACTGATGCTTACACGCATGTTACCACTAATCCTTTCTCGCAATCGATGTCAAATAACGGTTGGGGGTGGTAGGCCTCATAACTCCTTGATAGAGGAATTCAATTCATTCATCATCTTCTTGCCGTCACCGAACAGCATCATAGTCTTGTCATCATAGAATAGGTCATTGTCAACACCTGCATAACCGACAGAAAGGCTCCTCTTGATGATAACAACAACTCTCGCCTTGTCGGCGTCGATGATGGGCATTCCACCGAGTGGCCCCTCGCCTGTACGAGCCACTGGATTAATCGTATCATTGGCACCTATAATGAGAGCAACGTCAGTCTCAGGGAGTTCCGAATTTATGTCGTCCATCTCGATGAGCTGTTCGTATGGAACGCTTGCCTCGGCCAATAAGACATTCATGTGGCCTGGCATCCTACCAGCGACTGGATGGATACCATAGGAAACCTCCACTCCTTGAGATCCAAGAAGGTCGGCGAACTCCTTGACGGCATGCTGTGCCTGGCTAACAGCCATGCCATATCCAGGAATAATAACGCACTTGCTTATACCATCGCAAACCATTGCTACTTCCTCGGGATCGCTGCCTACTTTGGTTCTGGTTACTGACTCACGTCCACCCCCTCCGAATGATTTGAAAAGAACCGCAGTGAGTGTTCTGTTCATCGCTTTGCACATAATGAATGTCAGGATGAGTCCGGCTGCTCCCACCATAGAGCCAGCAATGATCAGGACATTGTTTCCTATCACGAAACCGGTGAAAGCTGCGGCAATTCCTGACATAGAATTAAGCAGGCTTACAACAACTGGCATGTCAGCACCCCCAATTGGAATAACGAATAGCACGCCCAGTAGACAGGAGAGACCGACGAGTGAATATATGTAATCGTAATTCCCGGGTTCTTGGATTGTTAGTCCGATCAGAGATATGCAACAAATCAATATCGCGCCCTTAACGTAATTCAGCCATGGGGGGCCCCAAGTGGGGAAGCTCACCCATTTTCTCCGACCCCTATCATCTTTTTTTGTAAGAGGGATGTAGAAGCCTCCCCTGAGTTTCCCCATAGCCATGAGGCTGCCGGTAAGTGTAACCCATCCGACGACTCCGGAAAGTCCTATTGCGATCCATGTGGCATATAGTTCGATGCCTGCATCTGGGATTTGCCCCTCCTGCAGTCGCTTCAAGACTTCTGAAAGGCCAACAAGTGCAGATGCCCCTCCACCAAACCCGTTGAAAAGTGCGACCAGTTCAGGCATCTCAGTCATCTCAACTGTAGTAGCCATGATATATCCAATAATGGCACCTATAGCTAGCCCGGCTACTATCAGCTCGATTCCGATGATTCCTTCAGAATACATCTTCACCAGTGTGACTAGAACTGCAAGAAGCATCCCATAGGCACCAAGACGATTTCCCTGGGGGGCAGTCTTGGGACTGGAAAGGCGTTTTATGCCGAAGATGAACAGAGCTGCCGATACAAGATAACCTATGTCCCAGACAACCGAGTCGACCATCAGTTGCCACCTCTCTTCTTTCCGGCAATCATCTCTAGCATCTTGTTGGTAACCATGAACCCTCCAACTACGTTGATCGTGGCCATAACCAAAGCAACGAATGCCAACCAGGAGGCAGTGCCTGGATTTCCATTGTTGAATTCGACATTCGAAAGTATCAACGCACCTACGATAGTGATACCAGAAATGGCGTTAGCCCCTGACATCAGTGGCGTGTGTAGAGTAGGGGGGACTTTGCTTATCAACTCGAAACCTAGGAAAATCGCCAGTACGAAAACAGTAATGCTAGCCACCAGAGTAGCGGTTGTGAGCATTAGTTTACCACCTCCGAAAGTCGACCTTGTTTGTGGTGAATCTCACCTTGGTGGCACAATAGAACTCCACCCATTCCCGGAACGTAGAACTCGTCCCCTTCTGGTGCCCCGACTAGAATAGAGTCATCGAGGTCGATGGAGATTGACTCCTGACTGACAAGTGTGGAAAGGAACGTGACCATATTGTTGGAATATAGCATACTTGCAGTAGTAGACAGCTCACCAGGAAGATTCGTCGTACCAACAATAGTTACGCCGTTTTCTGTGACGAATACCTCGCCTCGCTTAGTCAGCTCACAGTTGCCTCCGACATCAGCATTCATGTCCACTACAACAGATCCCGGCTTGAAAGTAGAAATTGCAGAAGCCGGAACGGTGATTGGTGCGGGCCTACCAAAAATCCTAGCCGTAGTAATGATTACATCGGCATCTCTTGCCACCTCGCATACGGTATCATTCACCTTCTGGATAAACTCCGGTGTAAGTGGTTTAGCATAACCGGATTCGTCTTCGAAGTCGTCCATTCCATCAACTTCGATGAAACGCCCCCCTACAGATTCAATTTGCTCTGCAGCAGATTTTCTCACATCTGAAGCGTAGACAATGGCCCCTAATCTCTTGGCAGTGGCTATAGCCTGTAGGCCGGCTACACCAGAACCCATGATAACAAACTTGGAAGGCCTTACCGTACCAGCACTTGTAGTCATCATAGGTATCCCCCTTGGAACATGGGCTGCTCCGAGCAAAACAGCCTTGTAACCGGCGATATTGTCTTGACTGGAATTAACATCCATTGCTTGCGCCCTAGAAAGTCTACGTGGAATCATATCCATACTGATTAGGGTGATTTTCTTTTCAATGGCCTGTTTAACCACGGTAGGATTTCGGAATGGATCTGAAACGCAGACAAATATCTGACCTTCTTTAGCATATGAAAGGTCGGGCATTGATATTGAAACTACTATTTCGGATTCAAGGACTGAGGTTTTGTCGGATACTGTAAATCCGGCGGATTTGTATTCATTGTCGCTGTAGTGCGAAATTACACCGGCCCCAGATTCTACAGTTAATTCGAAGCCTAACCTGTTCAGCTTCTTGCACGAGTTAGGAATTATAGACACACGATTCTCACCTTCAGGCTCCTTAAGCACGCCAAGTCTCATTTCATCACCCAATTTAGTAAATCCTCCAATTGAGGGATGTTATTGAAGCCGTCGGCTAGAAACTTTCTCAAATTAGTTAGCTAAAAATAATCATGTATCCGATTCCAAATACTGCAACATCGCATACAGCGTGCGAGAACCAACAAACCCAAACAGATCCGTATCTGACATAGAGCCAGGACCAAAATGCAGCTGCTGATAAAAGTCCCAAGCAAGCCATTACTGTTTGCCACCAAACAAATCCAAAATAGTGTAGTGCAATAGCATGATGAAGCGTGAAGAGAATGGCTGAGAAGACTATCGCTCTGGACTCGCTTCCAAGGAGTTCTATTGACTTAATTGTTACAAACCACCTGAAGACATACTCCTCGAGTAGACTATTGAGGAATATCCAGTAAATCATAGCTGCAAGATAAACACGGAATTCAGTGAGACCCGTGCTATCCAGCTTAGAAATCATTGAGTCCGTATCTAAAGTATCACCGAATACAAGCCAAGTTACAATGATGATTATGGACAAAATTATTCCTGATATTGCTCCAACAACTAGACCATTTTTGGAAGGGAGTGACCAAGATGGCGAGTTTTTCTCTACTCTAATATACCAATATGCTGGAGCCAGAAGAAGCCAAATCTTGCATATTATGAAAAATATCTGAGAGGTGAACTCGTCATCATTGTAGTTTAACGTGAATAATATCGAAAATGTAGGTACGAAGGCAACCAGCGCTAGTGGAATTACGGAATTCTGTATGCTAGCCACATTTGAAAATAACACCTCTAGTCAATATAGTTGGTCACGGTTTTGAACTATTCTCCTCCAAAGTGCTAAGACTGTAACCATTTGCCCACACACATGACAAATGGATCAAAGAAGGTCGCAGTTATAGGAGCGGGAAATGTAGGAGCAACTTGTGCGTTCGTTCTCGCAGAAAGGAAGGTAGGACAGGTAGTCCTACTGGATATCTATGAAGGATTTGCCAAGGGCAAGGCACTCGACATGAGCCAAGGAGGAGGGGTACTAAACTACGATGGCCGTATAACAGGAACGAAGGATTATGCAGACATCGCTAATTCTGATGTAGTGGTTGTTACTTCTGGATTTCCTAGGCAACCCGGGATGACAAGGGAGGATCTGATTGGAAAAAACGCAGACATAGTCTCACAGGTAGGTGAAGGCATAAAGCAGCACGCTCCCAATTCGGTTGTTGTGATGGTGACCAATCCCTTGGACCTGATGACTTACCATATGCAGAGAGTAACAGGATTTGAACACAGTAGAGTAGTGGGCCAAGCAGGAATATTGGATAGTGCGAGGATGACACACTTCATCGCACAGTCTGTCGGATGCAGTAATGAAGATGTGCAGGCGATGGTTCTGGGCGGTCATGGAGATACCATGGTCCCACTTCCAAGATACACAACTGTGAATGGAATCCCAGTGAGTCAGCTTCTGAGCGATGAAGAAATAGAGGCAATCTGCCAGAGGACAGCCAGCGGTGGAGGAGAAATTGTGAAGTTACTGGAGAAGGGCAGTGCATTCTATGCTCCGGGAAGCGCGGCTGCAATAATGGCCGAAGCGATTCTCGAAGATAGGAAAAGGGTTCTTCCATGTAGCACTTACCTTTCGGGAGAATATGGAATGGATGATATATACATCGGAGTACCAGTAGTTCTCGGTAAAGATGGAGTGGAGAGGGTCATAGAGCTCGAACTAGCTGAAAAGGAGTTGGAAAGCCTACAGGGCTCCGGTTCCTTCTACAAAGAGCAACTTTCTGAAATCCTGGGATACTGAAGTTACGAGGTTGAAACCATTGACAAGAGAATATGCCCATCTAGAAAATGATGGAAAGATTCTCCTCGTTGATAATAATGGGAATGGCCCAAGGATTCCACAAATGGGTAGGTTAAAATTTGATAGTTCTGAAACAATAAGACTTCCCACGATAGATGAGGCAGAATCAATGGGAATTACTTGGAATAAAAGAAGGGTTAACAGAATCAGGTTAGGAGGGGTAGACTCCGTGGTAGTATACGGAATGCCTGAAATCCCGTGGCCAGAGAACTGGGCTTGGAAGGACTCTGTAATCAGCGACAATGCTGTGGATCCTGTTGCAAGGGAATCAGTCTACAGGTCAATACACCGGGTTGTCAGCAAGGTTGTCATTACCAATTCCAGAGAGGAGGTCCTTTTGGCCAAGGTTTCGAGAGGGTTCTTCACAGGTTGTTGGACACTGCCTGGGGGATTCGTCGACTATGGCGAGCACCCCCGTGAAGCGGCTGTAAGAGAAGCTCTAGAAGAGCTAGGCGTGGTTATTGACATACCAGACCCACTGAAAAAGCAAGCAATAGTTAAAGATCCCGAAGGTGCAATCATCCAATCAAAAATCTTCAATGATGAAGGGATAAATTGGGTTTCATTCACTTACAAGTGTGAGGATGACTTGCATGGACAAAAAATAACTCCCAAGGATGATGAAATAGAAGAAGCCAGATGGTTCCCCAAAGAAGAAGCCATTAGAGTAGCGGTTTCAGAATTCGATATAGAAGCGATAAATACGCATTTGCAATAGTTTGGCTCAACCGTGCAGGGATGGCAAACGAGTGGTGGGCCTGCCTGGATTCGAACCAGGGTCTATTGCTCCCAAAGCAACAAGCATAGACCAGACTAACCCACAGGCCCCTAAACCCAAAGCGCACTAGCTGTGGTCATGAACTTTGCTAGACCCATCTCCATGAGTCATTACTGCATCGAACTAAGATTCCCTCCAGTTCTGCGCCTCCGATGATGGATTCCCATGATTCTGCATCGAGACCAGCCCCGTCTAACTCTCTTCTAATGGCGCTTTCACGTAAGACTCCCTGTTCATCGGTCGCACTACGCAATGTGCGCCTGACCCTTTCCCTAATGCTGACGGGACCTTGCTGTCTGTTTTCTTCAATAGCAGACTTGGATTCGAGTCTTGATGACATCTCTTTTGTGAGTTCTATCGGCAGATTTGCTTTAGCTACTGCATTTGCCAAGGATCTTGAATCTGAGAACTGGTGGACTTTTTTCACTTCACTAGAGCCGCAAATTGTGCATATTGCGTTGCTCCCCTTTCTGTGTCCGAAGGAATGACCGCACTTACACCTAACTAGACACCAGTCAAGTCCCATAGTCAATGAATTAATCCAAGGTTCATCACCTTGTCGTTACAAAGATAACAAACATCTGTTGAGAGCGATATGAAAGTATGCTGAGAAGCGTGATTGCGGTTTCGATTTCTTGTATAATCGCGATGATATCGGTACTAATTATGATAGTTGAGGGGACTATAACCCCTGAAGCTTGGGCACTGCTACTGATTACGCCTATTCCTGTTGCCGTATCAATAACTGCGAATAAGGACCCAGTGGACGTAGCATCTGATTCTATGGAAGATTGGACCGACGGTAACGAAGACCAAACAGATGGCAATGTGGGAGATCCCGCAGAAGCTGGTTTTGATATTCCTGTCTTATGATCAAGAGAGTCGAAGAGTCTCCAGGTTTGCAGGTGCGTAAGTCTGTACCTTGAATTTTTCACGAAGACCCATTCTGAATGCATTGCAGGTCTGAGGATCGCCGTGATGGCATATGATCTTCCTTGGTGTGGGATTTAGCGCCGAAACATAATCCATAAGTTGGTTTCTGTCTGAATGGCCGCTGAACCCGTCAATGATCACCATGTTGCAATTGACATCGAGCATCAGTGTCTGTCCCTTGTCCATTAACGGAACGTGAGAATGTCCCTCCTGTAGCCTTCTTCCAAGGGTTCCAGAGGCCTGATAGCCTACGAAGCATAGGGTGTTTCCTGGTTCCGGTGCCCAGTGCTTCAGATACTCTATGATCGGCCCGCCGGTCATCATACCGCTGGTAGCCAGAACTATGCAAGGGCTTGGATCGAGGAGGATAGTTTCACGCATCTCCCTGGAGTCGACCTGCTTGAACCAAGAGGAGTTGAAGGGATTCTCGTCCCCTCCTCTAAGCATGCTCTTCTTGAGCTCCTTATTGAGGAAGTTGGGGTGGCTTGAATGAATCGCGCTCGCCTCGCTAATCATTCCGTCGAGCCATACGGTGACAGGTTGTACGCGCCCAGACTTGAACAGTTCATCAATTGCTAGCATTACCTCCTGTGACCGTCCAACTGCGAAAACCGGGCAGAATATCTTACCCTTCCTACTTAGGGTGTCAGAAACAAGATCCTGAAGCTCCTGACTAGCCTGATGCCTGGTGGGCTGAATGCTCTGCGGCCCGCCATAAGTTGACTCGATAACGAGCGTGTCAACTTTGGGAAATCTGACAGTAGCAGCATCGAAAAGCCAGGATTTTTCGTACTTGATGTCGCCCGAAAAAAGAAGTCGATGCTCTGACTTTCCTTCACCTATTTGCATATACACACTGGAAGAGCCCAAAATATGCCCTGCATTTTCCATTGTCATCTTAACATCAGGGGCTATGTCAGTCTTGTCTCCCCAATTAACATCGACAACGTGCTTAATGCATTCCTGTATGTCAGCTTTGGAATACGGGGGTTCATGGCCTTCTGCTTGTGAAACCTTGATGTAATCTATTTGGAGAAGGGTCATCAGATCCCTAGTCGGGGGTGTGCAATACACTGGTCCCTTGTATCCATACTTGAAGAGGACAGGCAGCATTGCTATGTGGTCCACGTGCGCATGCGTGATAATCACGGCATCTAGATTGTCTAGTGGTAGAAGTTCTGGTGCCGAGAAGAATGGCTGAACCTCGTTCTGGTTATTGGTAGGTTTCGCCCCAACATCTACCAGAACTTTGGATTCATTAGTCGTAACCAAGTGCATTGCTCGGCCAACTTCGCGATATGACCCCAACGCCGAAACTCTCACCCAATGCTCCCCTGGTCTCTGGGGACGGTATATTCTTGTCCCGAATTTCTTCAACAATGATTTCCGTTCATCGGCTAACTCTTTGCGGTAACGACGGATGTCATGTTGAGTTCTGCTCTCTCTGGCAGGAGCACGTTCTACCTTAACAAGCCAACCGATTTCGTCCCTCAGGGCATTAATGTGGGACCCTTTCGGGCCCACGGCTGATGATGGATCATCGCATTCTAGAATTACCTCAGATAGAGCTGGATCCAGCCATGTGTTTCTCACCATTGCCTCGGCTGGAATTATGCTGTTGACTGCATCATGAACCGCCTGTTCATCGGATAGTATTTCTGGATGGGGCCTAATTACAACTCTGCGTTTCACGGATTTGGCAATCCTAACCGTTAGGCTCTCGCCTCCACCTGAGAACTCCTTGGGATGTTTGGTGATAATTGCGATAGAGCCAGCTTCTAGTGTGACTTCGTGATCGATACCTTCTGGTATTATCTTCGATATTTTCTTTTTTATCTCTGGTAGTGTCAATCGCATAAGATCCCTCTGTCGTGAAACCTAGGCAATTACTGCTCTAAGTCGGGAATATAATCAGATAGTCGAGAGGAGGGTGGAAACTTCCTCTTCGGATAGCTGTGTGAATCCAGTTTCGTTAGTGATGAATGCCAAATCCATCCCATTGCCACTTGCGGCGTCTCTCTGGGCTGATGCTAATAGTGACTTAGCAGCAAGTAATAGTGCTTGGTCCTTTGACATGCCTGTTTTGAATTGGTCTTCTAGCACACCGTACATGTATGGACTTCCTGAACCAGTGGCACAGTAGGTGTCTGGTATAGATCCACCGGCGGAATCGATGCTGTATACACTAGGACCAGAAGGATCCACCCCCACAATCAGTAATTGCACGTAGTGTGGCCTTCCGGATAGGATATTAGCAGTGAAAGTAGCCGCCCCCTTTACTGTCATAGGCATGTCTCTTTTCAGCTCGAATAGCTTCAATTCAGCCGCAAGAACTCGGGAAAGTGATTGGGCATGTCCGACCAGACCTGCCGTTGTTAGGGCAATGTTGTCAGATATTCTGAAGAGTTTTTGAACGGACTTGTTTGCTATGAAATGCCCCATAGTAGCCCTGTGGTCTGCTCCCACAACAACACCGCCATTGTAGGTTATTCCAACGGTACTCGTCCCTGTCTTTATAGCGCTAGTAGTTGTATCCATAGTGATCACCAGCGGAGTGGCCAGTGATGTACTCTAGTATCGACCCCTTATCAATGCGACGGGAGCCGGTCTTGCCCAGTAGCATAAATTATCAAAATAACATATCCTTGCAATCAGAAGATATCAAGGCCGTAAAGTATGTCGGGTGAATGTGTCCGCTGAAGATGATGGCCCTAAGTGGGTGGAAATGCCCAGCATGGCGGACCAAGGAATGAGCGTTATTGATCCAGGCGAGCCATACCATGATCTGGGAATGAGATTCCCCGATGCCCCAGTACCCAGGTCAGATGGAGATGTCATCATCCATAGAGCAGTTCTGGAGGACATTACTGGAATTTCACAAATAATGGACTGGGTTTCAGATGGGGACATTGTAATTATCGAAATGTCGGATTTGATGACTAGGGACATGGAATTACAAATGGCTGTTGGAAAAATTCAGGCTTTTGTCGAAGACGACGTAAATGGGCAATTAGTTCGCCTGGGGAACACTAGACTCCTACTGCTTCCTCCAACTTTTGATAGTGCTAGGGTGAAGTGACAAATGCAAAGTAAAGTAGATGCCCCATGCCCCCAATGTCTCAAAGACGATGCATTAACAATGCTGGCAATGAGTTCCGAAATTCCATACTTTGGAGAGCACACACAAATAACAGTAATTTGTGAGTCATGTGGATGGAAACATACCGACTTCATCCCATCCGACGGTGAGAAGCCGGGGTACTCTTCTTTGATCGTTGATAATCCAGAAAAATGCTCAGCAAGAGTAGTCAGATCTTCATCGGGCACAATTAGAATACCGCAACTGGAATTAGAGGTCTCACCGGGTGGTTCTTCCAGTGGATTTGTTTCAAATGTTGAAGGAGTAATAAAAAGATTTGAAGATGCTGTCGGCTCTATACTGAGAGGAAATGCAGATGACGAAAATATAGTACAAGCATCTCTAGAGCTCCTGGAGAGCCTAAGAAAGATGAAATCCGGAAGCTCTCATTTCCTTATCGAACTACTGGACCCGAGGGGCAGGAGCCAGATTATTCACAATGATGCAATCATTAGGGACCTAATGGAAAACGAGATACAGTCGTTGGACATAGGCCCTGAGGTACCGGTGTTCGAGATGCGCTAGATAGCATCTGGAGCTAGAAAATCTGTAACACTGTCCTCAAATTGATGCCTCTTTTCTTTGAGATCACTGAGCCATTCAGTTGCCCTTTCAATGCATATTTGCTTCACTTCCCCGGCGAGCATCCTACCGCTTTCGTATTCAGACTTGACCTCTGCGAGGGCTACATCGTCATTTTCAAAAAAGAATTGAAGATACTGAAATGCTACGTCTTTTGAGACATCCCCCCCTAGTCTCCTGTGTTCTTCCACTGTGGGTTGACCACCGCTGATTGCTCGCTTGACCTTCCTCTCCATGGATTCAATTTCGTCATCCATGAAGATCGTAGTTTCGGGCTTGGATGATGACATCTTGTCTCCTGTCATGCCTACGGCGAATCTGTGGTAAGTGGAACAAGGGGGCATTAGCCCTGGTCCGCCCAAATTTCTCTCTAAATGGAGTAAATTAATCCTAATTTTGGAACGATCACCCATGGTTGCACCGGGTATCTCGATTGTCCCATGTTTGGGATTAGAATTAACATCAGAAAAACCTAGTTCAGCAATCGAATCTACTATGTTCGAAACTAGATCGGCCCTCGAATTCATATCTATTCTACCGGTGTGGGAAACCCCCATCTCTGATTGATTGTCTTCCTGAACTGAGAGAGCCACAGTAAGCCCTCCAGACTTCCTCTTTTTCACATTAAACCAGTTAGTCTTCTGGGTTATATCTCTGGTCAGTCTGAGGTGTGGGTCTTGGTCAACACCGACTGGTACAACTATTGGCCTTAACCCCCCAAAATCATCTAGTTGAGGATGTACAATATCTCCAACCTGTACAAGAGGCGCCTGGACATGAGCCAGATTTGTGTCTCCCCCAAATCCGTAAATGGCGTCTAATTCTGATAGATTAGTACGCCTCCCTAGAGTGAAGCCAAGCCTCTGAACTTCTGGCCTAGAACTCTGGAAATACACGCTAGTCTTGTCCGAGTTCAAACCCAATGCTGCATAGTTCAAGATGTACTCTCGTAACGCAGTTTCCCTTCCTTTTGAAAGGGAGGTTCCTCTGGTCGCGAGTGCCTCCAAGTCGGCAACGGCAACGGTTACGTCAGCACCCTGCTCCTGAAACCAGCGAACTTGCTCTATAACCATGCTATGTCCAAGATGCATCCTCCCGCTAGGCATTAGGCCAGTAAGAACCCCGAATGGATCCCCCTTAGTTATCGAATCGGTAATCACGTCCATGTCCCGGTGTGCGAATACTATACCACGCCTATGTAGCATTCCTGGATTTGGTATAGACCCGAGGTCCATTGGAGTCAAGCCGAATTGTTCAATCATTCTATCATAGTCGGTAGATTGTTCTGATGACCAAGGATCAATGCTACCCCCTCTTACCATGAATTGCGGCTCGTATTACACCCAATCAAGGCATCGCAAGATTTTGTAATATGAACTGCGAACAGTTACAAAGTAAAACGATCTCGAAAAAAAGGAAACATGGCCAATGTCCATTGCTTCGGTGTGGGGCTTGTCGGTTCCTTCGTTGCATCGAAGTTAGCCGATTCAGGCCATATCGTACACGCTTACGATCCACAACCATTCCGTGTTCTTGGAACTCCAGGAGTGGAGGTACATCACCTCGATCCGGATGACTATCCAATAGATGTCATGTTAGATATGATTACGAAACAAGATGGGTTCGACTTCGATCCCTCTCGGGACATTGTAGTGAACATGCTACCGGGAGACATAGGACATTCTAGTACAACGGCTCTCGCAGAGCTTCCTTGGAGAACCGTGGATCTTAGCTTCAGCCAGTTCACTCCAGACAGGGATGACGCCAAGGCTAAAGATCACGGTGCAAGAATCCTATGGGATACGGGGATAGCTCCCGGCCTGTCAAACATGCTTCTCTCCAGTGCGTATGATGAAATGGGCCCTCTAGTGAAAGGAGAAGTTCGAGTTGGTGGAAACCCAACTTCTCCTGCAGGTGGATGGAATTACATGGCTCCATTCTCTCCAATTGACGTCATTGCAGAATATACCAGGCCAGCCAGAGTCATCAGGGGCTCGGAACTGGCCATATTGCCCGCACTATCGGAAAGGCATGATATCGAGGTCCAAGGTAAAGGCATCATGGAGGCATTTCTTACCGACGGATTGAGGAGTGTGCTGACCACGATACCAGCAGAGGAGCTCTCAGAATACACTATCAGGTGGCCCGGACACATTCAGATGTTCCTCGACGAAACTGAGAATGCTGAGATTGACGTTGAAAGGATTACCTCAGAATGGCAATATAACGAAAAGACCCCCGAGTTCACATGGATGGAAGTATTTGCCCAAGGTAGGGATGGTACGCGCATGAGGTGGACTGTTCAAGATCACGGTAGCGATGAAGGACACTCAATGGCGCGTTCGACCGGCTTAGTGACAGTATGCTGCGTGGAAGAGTGGTTGAATAATCCAGAAATGCTCCCCCCGGGTGTTCACCCTCCTGAGTCTATGTCGCCCGAATCGGTAAACAGAATAGTAAGTAGGTTGATTGATGAGGGAGTGGAAGTCCATGGACCTGTCACCACTCCCACTAATCAATAGAAGTCTTGTTGCCGTCATTTCTCACTAGAAAGTAAATAGATGCAGGCACAGCAATAATCATCGATACTGCGAATACTGGTATAATCCAGCTGATCCCCTCTTTCTCCGGCCTCTCGACTAGCCATGTAAAAGAAAGGATGGTTTCGGGGAAGTCTTGTGTCCATCTGAACAGATTAGAGGTGTGATGACCTACTATCGTTACACCATGATGTAGTCCATTGAAAGTGCTCATAGGTGTTGTTTCGATTGCATCGACTGTGCCATCGAGTTCTATCGTGATGTTTGTTCCTGGGGCCTGGGTTAGCAGCATACCTGTTTCAGTCGGCCTCCAACCGATTGAGAGGTCTCGGAGATCTGGTGAGATCAGAGGGATCTCAGCACCACTGGAGTCGGAAACAGATATGACATTCTGTTCGAATTGGAGCATGATCGTTCCAGGTACGTTCCACCTCTTTGGAGGAGGGGATGTTGAAGTCAGAACTTTACCATCCGAAATCACTGTAGTAGAACGTCCGGATATTCCGTGAAAATGCCATTCTCCCCAAGTGGTGAACCAGACCTGTTGGTCCTCTAACCAAGATATTACGTCAGCATCATCCCTAACTCGGAAGTCTCCAACCCTTGCCCTCCAGTGTACAGAGACCAACGAGTCCGCCTCTGCCGACTCGAGCAGCTCTATGTCAGCAACTCCTTTCTCAAGACTACCACCGTTCCTAACCATAGAAACGAGTTCGTCTGGGACTTCCTTCAAAGAGTCGCCAACAATTACAAATCCAGAATCTAGAAGCGAGGTGACTGTATCTTGAGTTAGCATATCGGCCTCTATTCCGAATGAAACGGGATCATTTCCCCACTTTGAGGAATCTGTCAATCCTGCTAGATAATCCTTGCATCCGGATATTACCCAGTTTTCCTCGATGGTATCCACACCCTCAAACCCATGGCACCCGAATTCATCACCTTGTTCTAATCTCTCAGGTCCGATTATATTCTTTAGCCAGGTATCAGTTCCCCATTCCCCGACAGCAGACGGTGCAACAATCGGCGAGAGTAAAATAAGGCCCAGTGAAAGGGCCCAGCATCTGCTGTGCATGGTACTTACCAAGCAATATGCCACTTCAACATTTCAACTGTAAAGTATGAAACCGATAACTCGGTGGCGCAGATATGGCACTATCAGAGAAATCCATGGATAGTATTAGCTCCTGGGTTAACCTAGAGGGTACAGGAGAGGCGTTCTCCACACCCCTCATCTACAGATTCTTAGAAAAGTATGTTCCATCTCTCCTCAGAAGTATAACCAATGTGCACATAATTGGGGCACACAAGGTTCCTATGAAAGGACCAGCAATATTCTGTGGAAACCACCTAGGCAATCTAGACCCATTCATCAAGATTCTAGGATCCCAGAGGCCGATTCACTTCTTGGCGAAGGAAGGGCACTTTGACAAGCAGCCCAATAGATTCGTAATGGTCTCTACCGGTCAAATTGAAACATTCAGGGGTTCTGGTGCGAGGGATGCCCTATCAAGGGCTGTGGATGTTATCGAGAGCGGTTGTTGTCTGGGAATATTTCCAGAAGGCACGAGATCGAGAAGGGTAGAAGCTCCATTACTGCAGCCGGCGAAAACGGGTTTCGCAAGACTAGCGGCACTTTTCCCAGATGTGCCAATTGTCCCAGTAACCCTTTCCATCGGAGCCAGAGACTTCATGCCTCCAGGTACAATACTACCCAAGCCGTGGAAGAGAATAGATCTGATTATTGACGATCCGATTACATTCTCAGAATGGGCGGCTCATGCTGATGGCGGATCTATAGATGACTCATGGGTGGCTTCAATGATGGACAAGAGCACGGATGATCGCCAGCGTGAAATGAGGAAATTGTATCGAAAATTCTCAGACCAACTTGTCAACACACTGGCTATGAGGGGAGCACCCTAGGGGCATTCTTGATGGACTACCTACCTACCAAGGGATCTGTATGAGACAGTATCTTGATTTGTTAAATCGAGTCCTCGACGAGGGTGAGGACAAAGGGGACAGGACTGGTACGGGTACCATTTCACTTTTCGGCCATCAGATGAGGTTCGATCTGAGCGAAGGTTTTCCTGCCATTACAACGAAAAGAGTTCATTGGCCTAGTGTGATTCATGAGCTACTTTGGTTCCTATCCGGAGATACCAATATCGAGTACCTTACTCAAAACAAAGTCAGGATATGGAACGATTGGGCGGATGAGAATGGAGATCTCGGTCCGGTTTATGGAAAACAGTGGAGGAAATGGGAGTCAAATGACGGTAGAGTCATAGATCAAATAGAAGCGGCAATAGATCTTATCAAAAATGACCCCAACAGTAGACGAATCATTGTTTCGGCATGGAACGTGGGAGATCTGCAGGATATGGCATTAATGCCATGTCACGCATTCTTCCAGTTCTACGTTAACGATGGAAGCCTGTCTTGTAACCTATATCAGAGGAGTGCGGACGTTTTTCTTGGGGTTCCATTCAATATCTCGTCCTACAGCCTACTGACTTGCATGATTGCGCAGGTTTGCGATCTAGAGCCTGGTGAGTTTATTTGGACGGGTGGGGATTGCCATCTTTACCTGAATCACATAGAGCAAGCTCGTTTGCAGGTTTCCAGGAAACCTCTAAAGCTACCGAAGCTGGAATTAGATAAATCGATAAAATCGATTGATGACTTCAGATTCGAGCACATATCCATCGTCGAATATGAACACCATCCACATATAGCAGCTCCAATATCGGTTTAGTGATAAAATGAAAATAGCCATGATCGTTGCTATGGATAGGGACGGGTGCATTGGGAAGGGCAATGGTTTGCCATGGAGACTATCTAGCGATATGGCCCGTTTCAAAGAATTGACGGAGGCGGATGGATTCAACTCAGTGGTCATGGGAAGGCGCACATGGCATTCTCTACCGGATCGATTCAGGCCCCTTCCTGATAGAGTAAATATCGTAATGTCAAGAGACACAGATTGGGAGGATGAGGGGGCCATCACAGCCCTGTACGTAGGTAGAGCGATAGAGATTGCATTCGCGGAAGGAAGTGATGAATGTTGGATTATAGGAGGGGCTCAGATATATGAGATGTTCATGGACAGAGTGGAGGAAATTCACGTTACTGAGGTTCAAACGAATGATAGTGGCGATGTTTTCTTCCCAGAGTGGGATCGATCACAGTGGAGCCAACTACTACTCGAGACTGTTGGGGCTGATGAACAAAACGATTACGATTCCACCTACTCAATCTGGACAAAGAATTGATTTGCCTCTTATCCAGCGGGAAGTCATGAGGTCTTTGCTAATTGGCATAATCTTGATAACACCTATTTTGATGTCCGGATGCACACAATCTGATATTGAAACTACAGAGCAGGCAATGGGATGCACCTATGCGGAGGCTGTAAACTTCAACTCATCTTCCATTATAGACGATGGAAGCTGCATTTATCCTGATGAACCTGCCCTAATCCTTGGTTGCATGTACCCTGATGCACTAAATCATAATCCATCAGCCACAAGTGACGATGGCTCGTGCCGTTACCCTGTTGTCCCAAATCCTGTACCTGGATGCACTTACTCTGAAGCTTACAATTACGATATTAACGCCACAGATGATGATGGGACCTGCGTTTACGATAGTGACGGAGACGGGATAATAGATGCGTTCGAGCAGCTCGGTTGCACAGATGTCAATGCCAACAATCACAACTCCTCATCCACCGATGATGATGGCTCATGTGACTACGATGAGGACGATGACGGAGTGTACGACTGGGCGGAGTCAGAGGGCTGCACCGATATTGTTGCTGTTAACTACGATCCCAGCTCCACAGAAAGCAACGAGACAATGTGCGAATACCCATTCGTTATGACTTTGGAGAATCTTGAGGAGTTCCTAGCTGATAGCGATAACGACGGGGACCCTGATGGCTTTGAGGCGTCTATTGATGCGCTAAAAAACGAGACTGCATTCGTCAGAGTGATTGTGGTCGCAGAAACCGACGAAGAAGATGGGTTGGAAAGCGACACTAATGCCAATACTACATCAGTGGAGGCGATTATGGGACATGATCCCGTAAACGAAATTGTGTACAACAGCATGGTTATGAGATTCATGGGGGACATTTCTATCGAGCAAACCACAGTACAGAGCCCCGATGGGATAAATTACCGAATTGGCAATTCTAACTCAGGATCCTGGTACTACGCGAGAGACGAGGTCTACCAATACGAAAACCCATTCTCGGAAGCCGAGGAGGGAGATGACGAGGGCGATGAGGATGAGTCTGAGTGTGATGAGTTTCTCGATAATTACCCATTTGGTTGGACGGATAATTGGACACTATCATACGATGATGGAGTCAACACGGCCGAAGGAATAAACCAAGGGAAGGCTCTAGTCGCGACACTAGAATTTGTTGGAAGCACCCCTGAACTGAGGCTTTTACAGATTTCATCGATTCATGGGATGGATAGCTGCGCGATTGAGATAATGGACGCCTCGTTGATTGATATCGAAATTGATACCTCGGTCCCACGAACCTCGATGACTATGAAGATGGAAAACGAGATTGAGGAGGATTCAGGCAATGCCAAGACATGGTCTGCAGATCTTAGTGAGGAGCACTTCGAGGAAGTCAACTTGGACGAGATCGTCATGCGCGTCTATGCAATCGATGGGGAATCGGGGGAGACCGGTAATGAGAGCACACTAGTCACAGAAATGCAACTGAGCGAACAAACGTCCACTTATACTGACAGGTGCTACCAATGGACTCTATCATGGTCCGACAACGACAACGATGGGTATACGTCTGCAGGAGATGCCTACTCGATTTCTAGGACTGAGAAGGTGATCGACCCCTGCGATGATGATGATGAGTATAGGGACAGAGACTTCCAAGTCATGTTCTATGACTCATGGGCGGGAATGCCGACTGGTGGAGTATTCACACCGGGATTCGGCCTTTTTGCGGCAATATCGAGTATTTTGGCATCATCTGTAGTAATCGGCAGGAGAGATGCCTGACTACCTCACCCTTGAACCGGATAGGATATCGCCCTCTGTAACTAGGACTTTGACCCTCCCTTCACCGTCGTCTGCTGCAAGTATCATTCCCTCGGAAATCACTCCTCTGAGTTTCCTTGGCTCTAAGTTAGCTACGAATACAACGTTCAGACCCTCCAAATCTGATGGGTTGTAATGGCCCTTTAGACCTGCGCAAACAGTTCTGGTTGAGTCGGGCCCTTCCTCGATTGTGATTACGAAGAGTTTGTCCGCATTTGGGTGGTCATCCACAGAAACGATTCTCCCAGTTCGCAAATCCACTTTCATGAAATCTTCGAAGTCTATGTAACCGCCCCCATCACCGGGGATGGGTGATTCGTCATTGTCCTTACTGTCGACGAGGGAGCTCTCTCGCTCGAGAATCTCCTCTAGATCGAGCCGGGAGAATAATGGTTCAGGGGTTTCCGGGTTCCAGAAGAGGTTGATTTCCATATCCATTGAATCCTCCCAAAGTACGTTGTCAATGTCATTCTGATTTCCTAGCATCCCCCATAGCCTATCCGATGAAAACGGAATGAATGGCCTCAAGCACACTGCGAGGCATGAACAAATCCTCCATGAAAGTGAAAGTGAGGACAAGGATGAGCTCCTCTCGTCAGATTCGTCTTCTTTGATATACTTCCAGGGGGCTGCTTCTTGGAGAAGTGAGTTTCCAATCTGTGCGATTCCCATGATGCTACGAAGAGCCTCCTTGAACCTCTGTTTCTCCATTGACTCGATAGCGCTAGCAATCTGACTCTCTACCTCCTCCACAGTTTTACTGTGATCGGAGAAGCGGTCATATTTCGAAAGTGGGTTTCCGCTGTCGCATTGCAGCCTGTGGGTAAGTGTCATCACTCTATGGACGAAATTCCCATAGGTTCCTATCAATTCGTTGTTCACCCTATCTACGTATTCGTCCCACCTGAAGTCCGTATCATGAGTCTCTGGCATGTTAATAGATAGGTAATACCTCAAGGAGTCTGCATCGTACTGCTTTAGGTATGAAGGAAGCCACACGGCGTGCTTCCTACTCTTGCTAAATTGGCCACCCTGAAGCATCAGATACTCGTTGGCACAGACGTTGTCTTCCAGCACTAGATCACCAGGTCCGGGCAAATGTGAAACTTCTGATGAGTCTGTGGCGTTCAAACCCATTATTATTGCAGGCCAGATGATAGTATGGAATGGGATGTTGTCCTTGCCCATGAAGTAGATGTGCTTGGGTGATTCACCATTCTCGGAAACTTGCCACCAATTTTTCCAGGCATCCTTTCCGTCCGGATGCCCCGCAGCATTTGCATTCCTAGAAGCCCAGATGCGGGCGCATGAGTAGTATCCCTGTACTGCCTCGAACCAAACATACACTCTCTTGGATTGCCAATCTTCTCCTTCAAGTGGTATACTGATGCCCCATTCGATATCCCTAGTAACTGCACGTGGTCGGAGGCCCATGTCGAGCCAATTCTTTGACATGGCCCGCACGTTTGGTTTCCAAACATTCTTTTTCTCCAATGAATGTAGCCTCAAGGGGTCTTGAAAGTCGTTAAGACGTAAGAAAAAGTGTTCAGTGTCCCTGACCTCTATGTCAGATTCTGGATCGAGCTTGGAGTTCGGGTTGACAAGCTCATGGGCCTCGTATGTTGCGCCGCATGAGTCGCACTGGTCCCCCCTCGCTCCATCCTCTGAACATGCTGGACACTGTCCCTCGACATATCTGTCAGGAAGGAATCTAACCTCTCCGTCCTTAGAAACTGAACAGTACTGTTGCATAGTCATCTTTTCTAGGAATCCTGAGTCCATTAAATTGGTGAAAACTTCATGGACGATTTCCTTGTGCATGACATCGGATGTCCTATTGTAAAGGGCGCCTCCGTACTCAATGCCACGCGGATCTACTGTGTTTGCCCAAGAGCAGCCTAGATCTGCCAATGCCTGCGAGTTTATTTGGTGATATTTGTCAACAACCTCTTGTGGGGTCACTCCCATCTCATCAGCGGTTATCGTGATTGGCGTCCCGTGCTCGTCCGAACCGCTGCACATCAGTACCCGTCTACCTCTAGCTCTCTCATACCTGTACTGGATATCTGCAGGAAGGCAGTTTCCTGCAACGTGACCGAGATGTAGTGGACCATTGGCATATGGCCAGGCCATGAAAATTGCAACATAGTCCATGGAAGTCCGCCATTCCCCCGTCAAGTTAGATATTTATGTCATGTTCGCTCGGATTGGTCTGGAGCTAAACGCTGTGGAGGAACAAACTGGACATTTCTCGTTGCCTTGGAAACTCCAAGAGGCATAAGAATTGGCTGACTATACTTTGATGATTGCTTACGCCGTTCTGGCGTTAGGAGCCTCGTTCCTTTGTAGTATTCTTGAGGCGGTACTACTGTCCACGTCTCATGGACATATCGTTGCACTGAAGGACACACACGCTAAAGTAAGCGCAACGTGGTCGAAATGGAAAGAAGACCCAGAGGGGCCGTTGACGGCAATACTCACATTGAACACAATAGCCCATACCGTCGGAGCTCTTGGCGTTGGTTCAGAAGTTGAAAATAATTTCGAAGGAGAGTATGTTATAGCCGGTTCTGCTGCAATACTAACTATTGCAATACTTTTGCTAAGCGAGATCCTTCCAAAGACTATCGGGGCCTTGTACTGGAGAAGACTTACTGTAATCTCCTACCATACACTTAGAGGATTGATGTGGATCCTATGGCCTATCGTGGTAATCATAGAGGTGATGAGGGCACCGTTCCCTCAAGTTGAGACCGAGACAGTTACTCGGACGGAGCTATCTGTACTAGCAGATATTGCTGAGGAATCGGACGTGATAGAAGAAGACGAGGAGGCCGTTATTCAGAATCTGTTGAGGCTGAGAGAGATGAAAGTGACAGAGATTATGACTCCAAGAGTTGTAATTACTTCTGTTAGGTCCACTGAATCTGTCAGAGAGGTGATGGATAGAATTCCCATCATGACACATGGCAGGATGCCCGTTTACGAGGATAATATCGATGAAATGGTGGGTCTAGTTCTCCGTAGCGAGATTCTCAGAAGAGCAGCTGATGACGATTTCGATACCAATATGTCAGAGATTTGTAGAGAACTTGTGACGTGCGACGTAGAAACATCCGTGGACCGTGCCCTCGATATCCTACTGGAGAACAAGGAGCAATTGTTAGTCGCCAAAGATCAATTCGGCGGTACGGCTGGATTGGTTACTATGGAAGACATTATCGAAACTCTACTGGGAGTCGAAATTGTTGACGAGTCGGATCAAGATGCTATCGAGGACGGTATGCTACACGAAGATATGCGAGAACTAGCCAAGAGAAGGTATGATTCCGATTCAGAGTAGAAGCGAGTCGAATCAGTCTGAGGATTCCTTAGAGTCGCTGTCCGACAACCATCCTTGAGCCTCGGTGTAGTCCCCCAGTTGCTCTAGCCTCTTCAGCCAGCCCTTTGACTCAGCTGTCTTTGCGGTCTTAACCAGCCACACACCGCCGTACAGGGTATCCCATAGGCCTAAATCATCGCTCTTGAATCTGTAGAACAGGTAGTCTAGGAGTGGAGGGAGGAGAAAGAACAGTCCAAGAGCTAGCTGTATCCTTCCCGCATTCTCTGCTAGCCCGGTAGCTGTGGCTGTAAGAATTGCTATAATACCAAGAATAACGAGTGGGAATGTCATTCCCTTGAGGAAAATGTAGGATTGGTGGGGTTTTTCTCCCTTAGTATTTACGTAAATCGTCCGAGTAATCCAGTTACCAGTGGTCCTGCCTGTAGTATAAGCCATGAACCCTAGGTTAAATGCTATCAGGCCCATTCCAGCAAGAACGAAAATAGTAGGCTGGAAGTCATTACCCCATGCGGTGAAACCTACCAGTGGTATGGTCCATCCCCAGGAGACTAAGAAGTCGGAGTACTTTTTGATCCTGAATTGAGTTGGAGAAGCAAGCTCAGAGTCCTCTGGCAAAACTTTCGGCGCCCTCACCTTCCTCTCTCGAGGTTTCCTAGTCTTCTTCCTTCTACTTCTCTTTTCCTTCTTGGTCTTGACCGGATCAGGCTGGGCAATGGGTTCCGATGCTTCTTTTACACTCTCAGGCTCGACTATCTCTGGCTTGTCAACTGAGGGCTTGCCGCTCTCTATCTGTCCAGCCTTCTCTAGTAGTCCCAATCAACCACCGTACCTTTCTGCAATCAATTTGTACAACTCAAAGTCTTGAGATTCTGTGAATGACTTCATAACTGGTTCAGGCAAGTCGGCAAGCAGTTCATTAACCATCGCGAAGAACTGACCTCTAGTATCCGAATCTGTGGACACAGGATCTTCCCCTACGGTCTTGAACATCTCAAAACCATCTGATGAAATGAATTCGCTAGTTTTCTCATCTGGCAATTCTCCCAGTAATCCATTGACTACCGTAAAGAAGTGAGAGAAATCCTCGTCATAACTGCGGAAACTCTGGATAATGCCATTCACGAATTCGTCAAAGTCCAGAGTGCCTGAGTTGTCTATATCTGCTTGCTCAAAAAAAGATTTCATCGAATCCATATCTAATTCTTCGATCTTCTCGATTGAAACACCAGTTTTCTCGGAAACTCTACGAATGAAATCCGAGTCTTCCATCGCCTCAATGAATTCATCCAAAGACATCTCGTTGTTTGTCGATTGAGATATCACCTCAACGGTAGGTTTTATTGTTGCAAGATTTTCTTGGTCTTTCTTCCTGAGAATGATGATTTCTCTATCTAGGTCTGAACCGAACCTATCAGAGTACCTTTCCATAAGGGAGTCTCCCTTTCCTGTTGAAATTCTTTCAATCCTCTCATATATCTTGTCTCTGGAGCCGCTCGAAATGGAGGGATCGTTGGACTTCCTCTTGTTCCAGACTGATTTGAAATCCGTAGACTCTGGCATATCTGAAGATTCAGTGGATACCGAAAGGGAGCTTGCTGCGTCTAATAGGTCTCCGTCAGAAGACTGCTCTGGCGAGAAGCCGAACTTAGGGCCGGGTGGGCTGAGTGGAAGCGGGGGTATTTCAGGCAGATCCGGATCAGCCAATGGAGGAGGCATTGAAATTCCCGGAGGAGGCGGTGGCAATACGCCAGAAGTCGGATTAGACTCGTCTTCTATATCGTCTAAAGGGTCAGCCACAGTCAATGTCCGCAGTGCAACACTATTCAATATTCTCCGTATTCGTAAACCTGATGTGTCAATTAATGCATAAATCCATTGAAGCTGGCTATTTGCATATCTCTGCCCATCCTTTTAGGCACAGAAACATAGCCATTGACTCCTTGACCAAGATTTCTTCGCCTATTGAAGGCTCAATTTGTTCTCCGGATATGCTAGCACATATATCGTCTGCAAGAATTCTCACTTTCACAGATCCTCCGGTAAAGACGACCGCCTCTTTTAGAGGGTCAAAACAATTGCTCGAGTCTGGATCTAATCGATTGAGTGGTAATTCAGTAACTTTCAAACCAGATTTACCATGAAGACTGCCGACCCACCTAATCACTCTCTTGGTGTCTACAGTTACTACCTCGTCGGTCTCGCCTGCTGTCCCGATTACTACGGATGAGTCTCCTTTCACAAGTTCCCAGAATAAGGGAGTGAGTTTCCCAAAAACCTCCAAAGATGGATCATCTTTCAATCTAGAGATCCTATCGAGACCAAAATCATCCCTCACATCTGCTAGACGGGCCAATTCCTCAATACTGGCTTTGCTCGAGGACTTGAGATTGACATTAGGTGATTTAGTTCTGGTCTTTATTATCTCGTGGAGTTGACTCAGTGTACGCGTCTTTCCTTCCATTCCAGAGGATATCTGAGAAAGTTGGCCTAGGGTAGAGTCGATTCCATCGATGGCCCTTTTTCCCCAACCAGAGTCCGCATTGATCGTTGATTGGATATCTATCCCCTCTCCCCTGATGTAGTTCACTATCTCCCTTCGTGCATTAGAGTCTAATTGTAATAAAGAAGGATCTCTCAAGTGAATGTGAAATCCTCGATGTCCAGAAAATGTGAATTGCGCGTATTTTTGTTTGAATCCGAATTCAGGTTCTAGAAATTCATTCCATAGCCTCCAAGCTTGGCCCTGGATAACTTCGATCATAGACGGGAAGTCATTGTCCGAAACGCCAGGGAGATGATCCCCATCGAGGTCGAAAATCAAATCTGCACCCAGCCATCCCTTCTCTACCATTTTGCCCTTAGACGGGTCGTCATAGTAGGCCGTGCTGTGGAAGCATGAGTGTGGTGCCCTTGTTTTGAGATAAGAATGAAGTGAGGTCTTGTTGGAGAATGAGCGATGTCTATCCGGCGGGGCGCCCCCCCCATGGTATGAACATCCACTCCCTGTTCCTTAACCTAGGTGGCGTCCAAATCGATTCTGGAGGTATGGAGTCGTAATACTCGGAAAATCGTAGCGCGAATCTACTCCAGCCTCCGGCCATGGAGTGAAAGAAGGGACTAGGGACATAAGTTTTCAATTAGCCTAGTTTAAGTCCGCCAACTTCCTTGCCATCTGTTGATGGCGAGGCTCCAGTTGCTTCGATATAGGCTTCCCAGCAAACATACTCATCGTCGAGAACGATCGCTTCAGAGAACTTCAGGGCCTTTCCAGTAATTGCGCACACAGGACCAAGTTGTCCAGAGGCAGTTGTAAGCTTAGATGGATCAGGCATAACCGCCCCTGTGATGTAAACCATTTCATTATATCGCGGAGAAATGTGAATCAAAACGCATTTCAACTTAATTACAACCCATGGAACGTGAACGAAGACACAGTGACCATCAGAATAGGGCATTCCCCGGATCCCGATGATGCTTTCATGTTCCATGCATTGACAAATGGGGCAATTGACACGGGTAACAGAAGGTATGAGCACGTCTTGGTAGATATTGACACACTGAATAGAGAGGCCGAGCTGGGCACTTTCGAAGTCTCCGCCGTAAGCATTCACTCCTACCCAAAAATATCTGATTTTTACTATCTAATGAACTGTGGAGCCTCTATGGGTGAGGGGTATGGGCCAATCTTAATTTCAAAAAAGGAAATGAGTGTTGAAGAAGCAAAAAGTTCAGTTATTGCAGTGCCGGGAAGGAGCACGAGTTCATATCTCGCTCTTCTTCTGGCATTGGGGAGAGTAGATGTGCTGGAGGTACCCTTTGACGAAATACTTCCAGGGGTATTGAGTGGGGAATATGACTCTGGGGTAATCATTCACGAGGGCCAGTTAACGTGGTCTGATGAAGGAGCTTTCATGGTTTTAGATTTAGGAATTTGGTGGAACGAGAAGACTGGGCTTCCACTCCCATTAGGTGGGAATATAGTAAGGAAGGACCTAGGAGAATCTGTGTGTGAACAAATTTGTGACGATATCAAAAGAAGTATTGAATTCTCGCTTGAGAATCCCGGGGATGCGCTAAAAGACGCAATTAAGTGGGGAAGGGGTATAGATAAGGATACCAACGAAGAATTTGTAAGGATGTACGTAAATAAACGTACAATAGACTATGGTAAAGATGGCCGCAATGCAGTTAGAATGTTTCTGGAGAGGGGAGTGGAACTTGGCCTAGTCAGGAGTGATTTCGATGCTAGTGGTCTGAAGTTCATTGGAGCTGATGAGCATGAATGATAAGCCCGAGGTTAGCGAGTTTGGATCAGTTGATCCGGCCCCACCTGCTAGCAACGACCAAACCGTTGAGAAACTACGCGAAACCTTGTGCGACGAGCAGGAGAAGATGTTTCAGAGGATGAGGGCTCTATTCGCCTTGAGGAATATCGGAGGTAAGCCCGCCGTTGACTCGCTGGCAGACGCGTTTGAGTCCAGATCAGCATTACTGAAGCACGAGATTGCGTACGTTTTAGGGCAAATGCAGGACGATAACGCGGTCCCTTACCTGATAGAAAGGTTGGAGGATCTGGAGGAAGATGTGATGGTTAGGCATGAGGCAGCGGAAGCCTTGGGTGCTATTGGCAACAGGGTTGCCATGAGTACGCTGGAAAAGTTCTCATCGGACGAAGAGGTGGTTGTAGCAGAATCCTGTGAAGTAGCCATAGATCTCCTAAACTGGGTATCCAGCAAGAAACTTGAGTACACGGACTAAATGTGGTCGAACCAGTCCGGGTCTGATTTTTCCTTACAAACTTCCTCAAGGAAGAATTTCAAGCCTTTGATTGACTCTGGATTGAGTATATTTGAGACCTCATTCTCATAATATTCTCCCACCCTTTCGACGGACAGGTTGACTTTTTTCGAAGCGTTTGAAATTACAATATCTCTTACATTTTCTTGTTCGAGGAATATGTTGTAATTGTTGAGCATCAATTCTCTTGCCCTGCTTATTGAAAGGCCGTTGGAATCTTTCCTTGCTGCGAATACCCCGAAGACCATCGGCAGTCCGGTTACCTCTGCCCATTCTCTGCCCAGATCCATCCTAACCAAGTCGGGATTATTGATTGCAGCAGCTATTGCACGATCTCCGATTATTAGTGCCCCATCACATTCATCAAGCATCAGGTCCATATCAGGGCCCATTTTGACATATTTCGGATCGAGTCCCCTCTGCTTGAGTATCCATCTCATTAGCATATTGGATGTCGAGGAGTCTGAGGGCAATGCAATGTCCCTCATAGTCTCGATTGGCCTATTTCCGAATAGAAGCACCGAGCCGACAGACTCACGGCCAACTATCCCTATATCTCTGATAAGGCTGAGTTTATCCATATTGGACGCATAATCGGCGGTAGGTATTGGAGCTGTAATGCAGTCTCTACGTAAAAGATGTCCACTTAACCAAGACGGAGGTGCGGAGAGAACCTGCCAGCCGTCAGGAATCGCATGGAATACTGGATCACAGTTGATGAACGAAACCCTGCCAAGTACTCCGTCCCATGACATGGATTCACTGACCTATTATCGGGAGTAGGTGGCCTTCTCTTTTGGGTTTAATTTGGAAAGGCTCGAAACGCGTATATGTGGAGTCCCTCTTCACAGGATTCTGACCTGCAGACTTGATCAGATTTCCCAGTTTGTACGAGTCGTAATTCAAATTTGTTGTACTACCCGCGACATGCATTATTTCCTCGTGACCGACAGTGCCGTCTATGTCATCCGCTCCGGAGTTGATTGCAATTGTCGCAAGGTGATCTCCAATATTCATCCTGTAAGCCTTGATGTGCGGGATATTGTCAAGCATTATCCTTGAAAGAGAAATTATTCTGATCACCTCTGCCCCAGAGGCAAGTCGTGCTTCTGGCAATCTTGTGTTGTCCTCGAGGAACGGATAGGGCACAAAGCACTGGAATCCCCCAGAGGCATCCTGCTGTTCTCTCAGTTTGTTAAGATGAGTGACGCGATCTTGGTTTGTTTCAATGGTTCCGAATAGCATCGTGCAATTTGTTGGGATGCCCAATTCGTGTGCAATGCCGTGTATCTCCAAGTATTCGGCCGATTTCTCTTTACCCATGCAAATACGATCCCTGATCGTATCTACTAGAATCTCTGCTCCTCCACCCGGCAGGGAGTCTAGGCCTGAGTCTCTCAGAATAGTCAGTGTCTCCAAAACACCTAATCCAGATCTGGATGCAATATGCTTTACTTCGACTGCGGTTAGTGACTTGATGCTGATTTCTGGGAACCTCTTCTTGGTGATTCGGTAAATGTCCGAATAGTGATCTATATTCCAATCTGGGTGTAGTCCGCCCACTGCATGGACCTCGTCGATTTTTCCTTCGAACGGTTCTATTCTGGATACGAACTCTTCAGGAGTAAGAGAATATGCGTCACTGTGCCTTGGCCCCTTCCTGAAAGCACAGAATCTACACGCAAGAGTGCATACATTCGTTGTATTGACATGGAGGTTTTCATTGAAGAATATACTATCTCCAAACCTTGACCTTTTGATCATCATTGCTAGTGCGGTCAATCCGGGCAATGGGGCTTTGTTATGCAATTCCTCTCCCAAATCACAAGAAACTCTTCCATGTTTTATTAAACTCTGAAGGGTTTTGTTCAGTAAAACATCATTTTTGACTGAAATTGGGATTATCATTCTTGATAGTTCTTCACGCCAATTGCGCTCAGAGCCCGAGAAGTCCGAATTCACGAATGGGCGAACTACTGGTATGATTTGAATCACTCTGCTGAATGGTTAAACAAAAAACTCATCGAAAACCATCAATAGCCCTGACGCTCCACTTTCCCACATGGGAGACGGAGCCGAGGTAGACGTTAGTGAACTCGAGGAAATGGCTAGGAGATGTAGGATTGACATTCTTAAAATGACACATGCCGCCAAATCTGGACATCCTGGAGGAGCTCTTTCGGCGATAGACAGCATGGTGGCGATTTATGGTACATGTCTTCGCTTTGATACAAGCAATCCGGATTGGGAAGATCGTGACAGATTCATCATGAGCAAAGGCCACGCAAGTCCTGCGATGTATGCCATTTTACACCAGATGGGAGTCCTTGATGAGGACGATATCATGGGATTCAGGACGCTTGGTTCTGTTTGCCAAGGCCACGTAGACATGAATTGGACCAGGGGGGTGGATTTCTCGGCAGGGAGTCTGGGGATGGGTTTGTCGTTCGGGCTGGGATGCGCTATTTCGGCTAAAATGGATTCAAGTGGCAGGAAAATTTGGGTCATGTTGGGCGATGGAGAAACCCAAGAGGGTCAGATATGGGAAGCAGCTATGGCTGCTAGTTTTCATAATGCGTCCAACCTTAGGGCAATTGTAGATCGCAATAGGATTCAGAATGATGACTTCGTGGATGTACAAATGGAAATTGGAGATGTTGGGGAGAAGTTTCGATCGTTCGGTTGGAAGGTCAAGGAAGTGGATGGCCATGACATGACTTCTTTGGTTGATGTAGTAGATTGGGCTGACAGAGAAGATGGGGGGCCTGTTGCTATCGTGGCGAATACTATCAAGGGAAATGGTGTTTCATTCATGGAAAACAATCCATCCTTCCATGGAAAGGCCCCAGATGATGAAGAGTTGCGTATCGCACTGGGGGAGTTGGCATGACTGCGCCTTCTACGGGAGGTGCATCCAGGGACGGGTATGGCAAGGGGCTTCTGCGAATTGCAGAAGATCCACGTGTAGTCGTAATAGAAGCAGATCTGGGTAAATCGACTAAATCATGCCACTTTCGTGACCTACATCCAGACAGAACTATTTCATTGGGTATTGCAGAGCAGAATATGATGCTTGTTGCAGCTGGAATGGCGTCTTCAGGGAAAATTCCGTTTGCCAGTACTTTCGCCATTTTCACTGAAAGGGCCTTCGAGCAAGTTCGTAATGGAATTGCGCGCCCAGGCCTTCCTGTGCATATTTGCGGCAGTCATGGTGGCATCCATACAGGTTCAGATGGCAGCAGTGCGCAGTCGATTGAGGATCTTGCTATCTACAGAACAATTCCGAAAATGACTGTGGTTCACCCCTGTGACGATATATCGGCTGAAGAGTTAACCACTCAATTGCTTGAATTGAATGGCCCTTCTTACATGAGGACAACCAGAAACAAAGTTCCTAGGATGTATGAAGACGGTGAGAAATTGAGAATTGGCAAAGGATCGGTATTACGAGAGGGAGGAGATGTAGCTATTTTCTCATGTGGGGTTATGGTTGGAGAAGCTATGGCGGCTTCTGATACTTTATCCGCTGAAGGTATTGAGTGTACTGTAGTAGACATGCATACTGTCAAACCTCTGGATGAGGATCTGATTTCAAAACTTGCAGCGAGATGTGGGTGTTTTGTATCTGCAGAGGATCATTCCGTGGTTGGGGGCCTTGGTGGGGCTATTTCTGAGTGGATTGCTACAAACCGCCTTATTCCTTTGGAGATGGTAGGCGTGAATGATATGTTTGGACAGAGTGGAGGTTCCATGGAGCTAATGGAAATGATGGGTTTGACGGAATCTGACATTTGTGAGGCTGCGCGTAGATCTGTGGAACGCAAAAACAGACCCTGAATAGGCTCGCTCTAGGGTTCATTTGATAGGGACTACTATTCGACAATACAGCTAGATGTCTTCACCAGACGCAGTTAGGAGACTCCTAGAAGGAGAAATCGATCCTAGCGAAATTGAGGGAGATGCCAACCTTTACTCAATGGCGGAGAGGATTTATGGCTCTGAGGTTCTGGAAGAAATGGGAGTATCGCCCCCAGAAGTAGATGACGCTGGTAACCAAGACGGAGTTGGATTGATGCCCAACGATATAACTCTTCCAGACTTCATGCCTAGCATTCCAACTCTAAAGACAGAAAAGGCAAGCCGAGGAAAAATGCGTCTAATGACATTGTTTTTTGGTATTTTTGGCCTTATTGGTACAAGCATAAATGTTGTAATTGGTGGTGGGTACATACTTTGTTCGGTAGGTTTTGCTGATGATCCCTACATTTGTAATCCTTCTAATGCTAACTACAAATTAATAATTGAAGAGGGGTACTCTTGGGATAGGCTTCACAGTCCCGAAGCTTGGACTCAGCCTCTGGACTACTCTGTCGCAGACGTTGTGTTACTCTCAACTTTCCTCATCATTACAATGTTCGGCTTATTCTCTAGGAAAAAATCAATACATTCTAGCAATGAAGCATCGCTTGAAAGTTGACTCACCCGTCACTATGCACTTCCTTTCCTCGGAAAAATCATCGTCGCATTCTCCTAGGAGTGTTAGACCTGTCTTCTTTTCTAAAAATTCTGCATCTGAGTCATTTCCTTCAAACGCTATCTCGTATACTAACCCACTTTCAATAGAAGATTCTTGGGGTTTATAATAATCCAGATTATCGAAGGGGAAAGGCTTCACTTTATCCGAAACTAGAGATTTTGCCTTCTGACGAAGATCCTCCGCCAATTCTTCAAGTGACTCCAATACATAATTCTCGGCTTCATCTATACTAATCTCAGACTTGGATCCCGTTCTCAGAGTGAGGACAAACTGCCCTGCGGACAAATCCCTAGGGCCCAGCTCTATTCTGATTGGCACCCCCTTTATCTCCCAGTCGTAGTGTTTCACACCAGGTCGAACGTCCCTAGTATCTAGTTCAACCCTAATTCCAGCCGCGGAAAGGCGTTCTGCCAGTGCTTTTGCAGCCGGTTCCACCTTGCTGTCTGCATGTGCAGCTATCGGAAAAACTACTGCTTGGATAGGAGCTATAGAGGGAGGAAGGATTAGGCCCTTATCGTCACCATGCATGCCGACCACAGCACCAAGAAGTCTCTCTGACATTCCGAAAGTTGTTTGATGGCAGGGCTGTGTGTTCCCCTCTGGGTCTTCATAAGAAAGGTCGAATGAATTCGCCCACTGGTCCTTGTAATGGTGATAGGTTGCTACCTGGAGTGTCCTGCCATTGGGCATTACAACGTCAGCGGCCTTTGTGTACCATGCTCCTGGAAAGGTATCCCAAACTGGCCTCTTTGAAACCAAGGAGGGCAGGCATAGATCGTGCAATATGTTCTGAACCATCTCAGCATCTTCCTCTATCTGTTCGTCCGCACCCTTTTGGTCAGCATGCACAGTATGTGCCTCGAAGAAGTGAATCTCCCTTACCCTGATGAAAGAGCGAGTTTGTTTTGTCTCATACCTGAAGGTGTTTACGATTTGGAATGTCTTTAACGGTAGATCAGCATGACTTCTGACCCAAAGTGAGAACATAGTGTACATGGGAGTCTCGGAAGTCGGCCTGAGAAACATTGGCATCTCTAGCTTATTCTCTCCTCCGTGAGTAACCCAATACACTTCTTTCTTGAATCCGGATGCTTCTTCATCTAATCTCAGTTCTGACGGATCGATGCCTGATTCGCGAGCTTCCTTCAAGATGGAGACTAGTTTGTTTTCCTTGTCTAAAAGATCCTCTGGAACTAATAGTGGGAAGCGATACTCATGATGTCCTGTCCTGGACATCTCCCTTCTAGCAAGTGAGTCAATAAGACTCATTGCGGTTAGTCCGTACGGCTTCCATACATCCATCCCTTTTATGGGATATCTCTTATCCACCAGATCAGCAATTTCGACTATCGCTGGGTACCATTTGTTGAATTCAGATTTTGGAGGGATACCTCGCTTGGCCCTAGAAGTTTCTGGCACAGTCATGCGCTCCTAGCTTGTTGGCTTGAATTATTCGATTTAAGTTACGTCAATGAGTCGAGATGATCCTCTCGATTTCTAAACACATATCATCTATGTCAGTGATTTCCGAAATCTTACCGTCAGAAAAAACAATTCTGCACCTAGAGTTGGTTTCACCTTGGACATCGTTTAGCATATTTGCCACTACTGCTATTAGTTCGTTTTCGGATATCAAGTCCATTGATTTGTCAATTAGATTTTCCTCTACGCCATTTACCTCCAATTTGAATGCAATTCTTTTGGCTCCTATTGTATGCTCCTTTAATTCCTTAAGATGCTTCACCGTTGGCTTTAGTGTGATCACCCATTCTCCAGATTTACTGGGGAATTTGCCAGAAAAGGGTTCAGGGGAATAGTCCAGAATAGCTGCTGCATGAACCCAATATTCTGGCCTTTTTTCAGAGTTAGCGACGAGAATAGATTCTGCAAGCATTGAATCTGACGACTCGGCGATTCGTATATCTGGCAAACTAAATGTTGGTTTTCTACTGGTTATTCCAGAGATACATACTACGTCATGACCCATTCGATGCAGGTACTCGGCAATTGACCAACCGGTATTTCCTGAAGATGTGTTCACAATATTCCTTATCGAATCAATTGGAGCAGCATTTGCGCCGAGTGTAATTGCTACTCTCTTCCTACCCGCAATACTTCGGTTTACTAAATTGCAGAACATCGCGACTATCTCTACGGGGTCAGGCTGCTTCCTCTTACCCTCTTGGGGATCTTCGATCATCATATGCACTCCACGATTAACGGAATCAGATAATAGATCATCAGTAACCTTGTCTTGGAAAAGATCGTTATGCATAGACGGCACAAATAGAATTGGGATTCCGCTTCCAGATGCTGCGGAAATTGCCATCATTATCGGAGAGTCAAGGATGCCGTGAACGAACTTAGCAATGGTGTTCCTGGTTGCTGGGGCCAGAATCAAACCATCGAATCCTCCGAGTTGTGACATTTCTGAATCCCAATCAGTAACTACGTCGATCCCAGACCCCCATGACAGAGCAAGTGGAGTGATTACCTTCTCTGCTGACTTAGTCATCATTGGGAAGACTTCTGCACCATGTCTCCTTAGTTCTCTTGCGAGCTTGACAGACTCTGTGGCGGCAATTCCGCCGGAAACGGCCAAGATGACCCTCTTCCCTTCCAGGCTGTCCCCGATGACTGAGACTCCGGTATCCTCGCTCATACCTTTCCTATTGGATGTTCATTCATGAGGTCGTCGATGCGTGGTTACAGCGACTCCATTGCAATTGAGATTCCCATCCCACCACCAATACACATAGATGCAAGGGCTTTTTTACCACCTTCCCTAGATAATATGCTGGCAGCCTTACAGGCAATCCTTGCTCCAGAAGCCCCCAATGGGTGGCCTATGGACAAAGCTCCTCCATCGATATTGACGATTTCCGGATTTAATCCGAGTTCCCTGATGCAAGCAATACTCTGTGAGGAAAAGGCTTCATTTAATTCGAATACATCGATTTCGTTAGAGTCCCAACCTGCCCTCTCTAATGCGAGTCTGGTAGAAGAAACGGGACCTAAGCCCATTAGTTCGGGCGGGCACCCCGTGGTTGCAGCAGAAACTACTCTGGCCAATGGTTTCAATTCATTTTTTCTGGCGAAATCTTCACTGCAAATAATTGAAAAAACGGCACCATCGGTTAATGGAGAAGAGGTAGCGGCGGTTACTGTCCCTCCGTCAATGAAGGCTGGAGCTATACGAGACATCGATTCCAGAGAGGAATTAGGCCTTATGCACCCATCTTTAGAAATTAAAAAATCGTTGTTAACTATGGGAACTATCTCATCTGTGAATTTACCCGTCTGTTCGGCATTTGATGACTTTTTATGGGAAAGGAGGGAGAATTCCTCCTGTTCCAATCTGGATATCCCATACAAGTTTGCAACATTCTCTGCAGTGATGCCCATGTTCACATAGGCCTCGGGAAAATCAGTTTCGAATTTTGGATGTGGGCTCCAATTGAAGCCCCTTCTCTTTACACGCGACATTGATTCTATTCCACCGCACACAAAACATTCTCCCCAGCCCGCAGAAATATTTGCCGATGCGTAGATTATAGCCTGCATGGAAGATCCGCATAGTCGGTTTATTGTTACCCCTGGAGTCTTCTTCGGTAGTCCTGACATAAGTGCAATAATGCGTCCAATATTGTATCCCTGCTCACCTTCCGGATATGCACATCCGACTATGACATCGTCTATCTTGTCTGGAGTGATATTTTGATAATTAAGCAGCTCAATTAGCACCTGGGAAGCGAATTCATCAGGCCTTACTTCGGACAATTCACCTCTATGGGACCTAGTGAACGGGGTTCGACGCCAATCAACAATTACTGAACTCACAATAAGCCGTAATGTGGCGAGCCCATAACGATTCCCAGAGTAAATAATTTTGAACGACCGAGGGGTTCTTGAATAACCTCAACGGGGGTTGTTCATGATTAGGGAATGCCCAATACACGGATACTTTTCGGACGACGACCTATGTCCGGCATGTAACTCGGAAGGTAAGTTCATAATGAGTACCAGAGAAAGAGACGGAATGGCAAGAAAGTTAGCATTGGTTCTCAGACATGCCCCTGAAAAGTTTGATCTGGAAATGGACATAAATGGTTGGATAGATGTCAGAGACATTGTAAGGAAATTCAAAGATGGTGGCAGGCGTAGACAGCACTGGCTGAGGCCCCATCACATAGTTGCTATCTCAGAGACCGATCCAAAAGGGAGATATGAGGTAAGAGGTAATATGATGAGGGCTACCTATGGCCATACAGTCGAGATAGAGTTGGACCTACCATCCAGTGATATTCCGGATTCCCTATACTATCCATGTGATCCAGGTGAGGCAGAAAATCTAATTGAAATTGGGATAAGCCCGGGAGACAGGTCCCATGTTCACCTTTCTGCATCCATTAGGCATGCTGCTGAGGCAGGAAGGTTTCATCACAATGATCCATCGATAATTGAGGTAGATACAGCTAGGATGGTTGCCTCTGGAGAAACGATTTGGCATGCCGGAGTTACAGTCTATCTATCCGAGAGTGTCGCAGGGGAGTATCTTTCAATAGTTGGCCAAGACGATCCCGAGCTATCTTTACTAAGAGAAACCTGGTTTGAAGAAGAGTAGTCAAAACTCACCACAAACCGGACAGAATTGCAAATCGCTTAGTTTCTCCGCGCCGCATGAGTGACACTCTCCGGATTTGGTAACCGGTTTCACTTCAGAGTTATTCTGTACGCGTACAGATTCCTCTCTCTCAACAAATGGAGAAGCATGAGATTGATCTAGACTACTCAGAATCTCCCTGTATCTCATCACCTCGGAAATTGCGAGCTCGATTTGAAGGGTCCTGCGTCCTTTGTCATCCTTGTCGTCTAGAAGAGATGCATTGGCTAATTCAGATTGAAGCCATCTCTGAAACCTCTCAAGTTCCGAAGTGTCGACCACGGTTGTTGGGCAGAGCATCAGCGTTAAACTGTATGTATTAAGTTGAAAATATTAGAATACGAGTCCCCCCCAACTTCAATCGTCATGGCATCTAGGGTCGTAATCAAACTAGGCGGGGGCCTAATTACAGACAAGGGTTCAATGAAGAAGTTTGATTCTGAGTCTGTACAAAGGGTTGTCGAGTCGATATCCCTAGTCGTTGAGATTGGAGTGCCCATAATCATAGTTCATGGTGCAGGATCTTTCGGACATTTACTGGCAAAAGAATGGTCAATATCGGATGGACTGGACCAGAAGATTGCCGAAAAGCAGCGAATGATTGTGAAAAAAATACGTTCAGACATGAGGGAATTGAATAGGTTGATTGTTACTAGGCTTGCAGAGTCAGGATTGGAATCTGAAGCTCTACCACCATCTGAATGGGCGATTGGTACTGGATCAAAATTCCAAGGTGAGATTATAAATTTTCAAAGAGAAGTCGAGGAACCCATCCCTATTACCTTCGGAGATGTTGTGAATACAAATGATGAATTGGAGTTTGGAATACTTTCTGGGGATGATTTGATGTTGAGGCTTTCCAGAGAATTGGAGGTATCACACTGTATCTTCCTTATTGGAGATGCAGAGGGAGTCTTGAGCGGCCCGCCCGATAAGGAAGGATCGAAGTTGATTAATAGATTGGAGACAAGGGTCGAGATTGAAGGGCCTCATTACTCAGAAATCGATGTTACAGGCGGAATCGGACTGAAAATAGATAGGGCCAGGAAGATTGCATCAGATGTTGAGGAGGTATGGATTTTAGATGGACGGCGTCCTGAGAGAATTGTAGAGCTATTGAGATCTGGGGAAACTAGGGGTACCAAGATTCTTCCCTATTGAGTCTTCATATATGCGCCTCCTTCCCATTGAAACATATGTCCACGGGAGAAGTGAATCTGGATGACCATGATGCCTCCCAGTTACAGATGATGGATGAGATGTGCCTATTGGTGGATCCAGAGGACAGAGTGATTGGTTCAGAGTCAAAACTAGATTGTCACAGAAATGAGGGCTTTAGGCATAGAGCTTTCAGCGTGTTGATATTCGATTCCGAAGGAAGGCTACTTGTTCAGAAGAGAGCCTCAGAGAAGATTACTTTTCCAGGCGTATGGGCTAATAGTTGCTGCAGTCATCCACTTGACATAGAATCAGAGAAAAACGGTCCAGAGGGAGTTATTACGGCTGCGAAAAGGAAGCTGCATCAGGAGTTAGGAATCCCGCAAAATGAAACCGATGGGTGGATTTTTCATCATATAGGAAGGATGGAATACGCCTGCAGGTGGAACAAGGATTGGATAGAGAGGGAGATTGATCACATCATGGTGGTTCGTGCAGATCCAACTGTGGACCATAATCTCAATGAGATTTCAGAGGTTCTATGGGCTAAACCTGATGAAGTCAATAAGATGATGGACGGAAATGGAAAGTGGCACGATCAAGTGATTGCTCCGTGGTTCAGACTAATTTGGCAACACTATGTAATTCCGAACGATTGTGATTTTACAACGATGACAAGGCAAATAAACGATGTTATCACTTATTGCGGTGAAGTAGATATGGATGGTAGTCCTCTAAATCCGGGTCAAACACTACTAGACGCACTTTCGGGTCATAGGGATAAGGTGGAGGATGAGATAATGTCCAGTCTATCGAAGATGAAACAGAAGAACCTCTATGGTGCAATGACGCATTTATTCAAAGGAGGAGGCAAGAGGCTGAGAGCAATACTGCCTAGGCTTGTTGGAGAGGCGGTGGGAAAGGCAAACGAAGGCCACTATACGCTGGGTGCATCGATAGAAATTATTCATAATTTTACATTGATACACGACGATATTATCGATCAAGACCCAATTAGGAGGGGTTTGGATGCCGTTCACGTGGAGTACGACGATGCAACTGCAATCAATGCTGGAGACGCCATGCTAGCAGTCGGGTTCGAGATTCTAGCAGAGTCAGAAGATGTGCCTGACAAACTGCTAGGCCATCTGATAAGATCAATTGGCGAAATGGTTAGGAAGGTCGCGGAGGGGCAACAAGAAGATATTGAATTCGAAGCCAGAGATAAGGTAACTGAAGATGAATACATAGCGATGATTGCTGGAAAGACAAGTGCTATGTTTGAGACCTGTGCCAGAACTGGAGCAATCCTAGCAGGGGCTAGTGATGAGGAAGTTTCCAATATGGCGCAGTGGGGCTTGAATCTGGGATTATGCTTCCAATTAATGGATGATTTGATTGACGTCACGGGAGATACAGAGACACTAGGTAAACCAGCTGGATCTGACATCGTCCAAGGGAAGAGGACGCTAATTGCTATACATGCTTTGCAAAGCGATTCAGAGCTTACAAGCTTCAACGCGGTATTCGGCTCTGGACAATGCAATGAAGAGGATTTGTCTAGAGCTGTTTCGGAATTAGAGGATTCCGGTTCAATTGACTATGCGAAGAGGAGAGCAATGCACCACCATTCACTCGCACATGAGTGTCTCAACAAGGTCGAGAAGTCACCTGCTCTATCGGTATTGAGGGAGTTAACCGACTTCCAATTGATAAGGATAAGCTAGTCAATCCGTGTATTGGGACTCCCCTGGGATTTCTTCTTTCAGACCCTTCCTTTGTCTAATGTCACCGACAATCTTGTGGAAAAGCTCTGGTGGGACCTGATCATAACCGGCATTTTCAGTATTCCAAACGGCTCTTCCCTGTGTTGCTGCCCTTATGTCGTTTGAGAATCCGAATGATTCTGCGACGGGCATTTTACCTATCACAGTCGTAACATCGTTTTCGACGGGCATATCTTCAATCACGCCTCTTCGGGTTATAAGCTGCCTAGTGATTCCTCCGGCCCATTCAGAAGGAGCATCGATACGAATTTTCTGAATTGGTTCGAAGAGTACTGAATCGGCCCTCAATAAGGCCCCTTTTATTGCGTTCCTAACTGCCGGAATAGTCTGAGCAGGTCCCCTGTGTATAGCGTCCTCGTGTAACTTCGCGTCTACTAGTCTAACCAGGACTCCTGTCAGTGGCTCGTCGGCAATTGGCCCTTTCTTGCACACATCGTTGAACGCCTCTATGATAAGTTCCCTCGTCTCATGAAGGTTCTGAATCCCCTTTGTATCATTAACGAGGACTGTAGTCGCATTTATTGCGTATATTTTCCTCATTAAATCCTTGTCCATTCCAAGTTCGCCAAATTTATTGCCAACCTCCTTGGCATCTTTGTTCCTAACCGGTCCGTCCCCTAAATCGCCCTCTCTCAAAGCGGTGATGACGTTTTCTGGAAGCTGCTCTACCTCGACGTAGAATCTGTTGTGTCTGTTGGGAGATTTGCCCTCGAATGGCCTGCCCTTATTTTCCGCGCCTATTGATTCCCTGTAAACTACTATTGGATTACTCTGATTTACCTTGATTCCCTGTTCCTCTTCTAATCTATAAATAGTGATCTCAAGATGAAGTTCCCCCATCCCAGATAGTAGTGCCTCTCCAGTCTCGTGGTTCGTTTCTACAGACAGGGATGCGTCTGATTTGGCCAAACTGCGAAGGGCTCCGATGAATTTGGGCAGGTCCTTCATTGATTTTGGTTCAATAGCCACTGTAACAACTGGTTCAGAGTAGTGCCTGATTGCCTCGAATGGAGTCTCGTCCTTATCCCTCGTAATTGTGACACCGGCTGCAGCGCTCCTAACCCCGGTCAGTGCAGCAATGTTCCCTGCTGAAACTCCTGGAACTTGGATCCTATCTCCACCTACCATCATACTAACCTGCTGGACGCGCTCAGCTTTGCCGGCCCCACTTGCCCAAACTGTCTCCCCTTGCTTTATTGTCCCAGAATAAACTCTCCCGACTGCTACCTCGCCTGCATGTGGGTCCATCCAAATCTTAGTTATCATGAGGGATAACGGTCCATCTGCATCGCAATTGACCATGGTCTTGCCCACTTCTGATTCAAGATCTCCTTGCCAGATGTTAGGTATTCTATATTCCTGAGCAACCAAAGGGGATGGGAGTTTTTCTACCGCCATATCGAGTAAAACTTCGTGGACGGGTGCCTTCTTCGCTAGTTCCTTCTGTTGCTCGTTGTTGCAGTATTCAAAAATCTCAGGAAAGTTAACTCCGGTCTTTTGCATAAATGGGACAGTTATACCCCAGTTGTGGTATGCAGATCCGAAAGCAACCGTTCCCTTGGCGACGTCGACTTGCCAATCGGACTTGTGCTGTTCGGGGGCAAACGTCCTAATCAGATCGTTGACCTTGATTATCTGCTGTTGGAATCTAGCCATCATATCCTCAGGGGTTACCTGTAGTTCGTTGATTAGTCTGTCCACCTTGTTGATGAATAGGACTGGGCGAACTTTCTCCTTCAGAGCCTGTCGAACCACGGTTTCTGTTTGGGGCATAGCCCCCTCAACAGCGCAGGTAAGTATGATGCATCCATCCACAGCCCTCATTGCCCTTGTGACGTCACCTCCGAAATCTACGTGACCTGGGGTGTCAATCAGATTGATGAGATAATCTTCGCCATCGACACCGTGCACCATGGATGCACTGGCAGCATTAATCGTAATTCCTCGAGCGCTTTCCTGATCATCGAAGTCCAATACTCGTGATTTTCCCGCAAGCTCTTCTGACATCATCCCTGCTCCAGCGATTAGATTGTCTGAAAGGGTGGTCTTCCCATGGTCGATGTGGGCAGCTATGGCTAGATTTCGAATTCTTTCACGGTTATGCATAACCTCAGTTGCGCGCTTAATGTTGTCTTCCTTTCGGCCCATATCCTCACCTAGTTAATTTCGCGACCTGAAAACGGTTCATAAAGACAATTGAGTGTGATTGAAGAAAGTAAGAATTGTTTCGCGGATTGATATTACCGAGCGGATGCCGCTATCCTCTCTACCTCGTGTCTCTTCCCCACGGCAAAGGAGTTGACGTCTCCGTCCGCGGCCTTTGTGAGTTCAGAGATTATCCCCTCTGTGAGTGACTTTTTACTCTTCATCGTTGCCGACGCAGCACCTATTGCTAGGTTCCTCAATGCGACATCAAGTCTCCTGCTAGGGGAGGAGTCAACTGCCTTTGGTTGGCTCACAGCTCCAATCCTTACTCTGGTGGTCTCTTCACATGGCGCAGCCTCTGTTATAGCGTCTATGAACTTCTGAAGTGGATTTTCACCGCTCTTCTGGTAAATTCTGTCGAAGGCTTCGTCTAGAGACTTAGCACAGTATTGCTTCTTTCCACTGTTCTTTCCCGATCTCATGAGGTTGTTGATAAATCTCTCAGTTACAGAGAGATCCTGTTTCCCGAACCACGCGTTAGCATGACGTCCTCCCGTGTGAGGAGCTCCAATCATCTTCAGATTGACGTATCTAGAGATGCCCGGGTCGCTGCAAACAACCTCACTTGCATCCCACTTACCAAAAACCATAGTTCCGATACCAGCTATCGGAGATTCTGGCTCCTCTGCGACAGCGGGTGCTTCCGAAATCTGCATGTCCTCTTCTTCCATCAGAAATACCTCAGCGTACTGGCTTCTCCTTTCTTCCTCTTACCATCTCGTCAAGAGATACCCCGTTCACTTTGATTACTTTGTATCTAACTCCTGGAAGGTCGCCGTATGATCTGCCCTTACTGCCTCCAATTCCTTCAACCATTACTTCGTCGTGCTCGTCAATGAATGAGATTGCCCCATCCCCAGGCGCGAACGCAGTTAGTCGGTTTCCAGTTCGAATAAGGCTGATTTTAACTGCTTTCCTAATTGCCGAGTTTGGTTGTTTAGCCTCGAATCCTACTTTTTCAATGACTATCCCCTTGGCTTGAGGGCTTCCTCTTAGGGGGTCGTGTTTCAGAACTCCCCCCTGTTTTCTCTTGGCCTGTCTATTCCTAAATTTCCGCTCCTTCCACCTATACCTCTTCCGATCGGACTTCATCTTAGAACCGGAAAAAAGGCCTCGTCCCAAATTGTACACCTCAAAATGACAGCCCAGCGACCTGCAGTCCATTTATGATACTGACGGGTGGGAGTTGATCAATATCGGCTCTCGTTACAACGATAAGAGCCGAACATTCAAGCGGTTTAGTAGTCCGGAGTAACACATGGGATTCAGAGATCTTGTTGATGGAATTCGAACGGTGAATGATCCAATTAGTGTGAATTATGACATGAAAATTGCTTCTGAATCTTCAGCGAACGAGCCTCTACTTTTCACTCAAATTATAGAATCACCAGGGCATAGAGCGGTGACGAACATACTCACACGTCATAGGCTATGCGAGGCTTTCAATGTTGAGCCGGGAGAATTGATCGATATACTTTCATGGGCCATGGAGAACCCATGCGATACGGTCCTTGTAGACCCCGATTCAGCCCCAGTACTGCAGAACAGGATTGAGAATACAGACATCTCCTTACTCCCCATACCCTGGCACTACAGGGAGGATGGAGGTAGGTACCAGTCTTCGTCAATTATCGTCGCCCAATACGGAGGGCAGAGAAATACCTCATTTCACAGGCAACTCTTGAAAGGCCCGGATAGGACCACCGTGAGGCTGGTTCCCCGTCATCTCCGAACTATGGCAGATCAGGCTTTCGAGAATAATGATGATGTGGCCATTGTAGTTGTAAATGGCCCTGATCCATTGGTTTTACTTGCAGCAGCAATGTCATTCAACGAGCCGATAGATGAATTAAGAGTGGCCTCAGCTTTACATGAGCGGTTGTACGGTGCTAAACTGGGACTGGTGGAGTTGCCCAATGGAGTTCAAGTCCCAGCAGATTCAGAATATGCCATGGAGGCGAGGATTACCAAAAAATTGGATGATGAGGGGCCATATGTGGACATTACAGGTACCGTTGACGACATCAGACAGGAGCAAGTGATTGAATATGACTCAATATACCACAGGAACGAGCCGATATTCCATGCATTGATTCCGGCGGGAGTGGAGCACATGACTCTGATGGGAATGCCCAGAGCCCCAACCATCAAGACGGCCGTTTCGAAAGAGGTTACCTGCACAGATGTTTACTTAACAGACGGTGGGAGTGGTTGGCTTTCATCTGTGGTTCAAATTGTTCCTGAGAATTCTGGCGATGGCATGAGGGCCATACGAGCTGCGCTTGACGGACACAAATCGATGAAGCAAGTAATCGTGGTTGATGCCGATATCGACGTGACGAATTCCACCAGAGTAGAGTGGGCCCTGATGACCAGGTGGCAGCCAGACAAGGATACGCTTATTTTATCCGACCAAAAGGGATCTAGCCTAGATCCGAGCCGTTCTGGGGATGGAACTACAAGCAAGATAGGTTTTGATGCGACGATTGAGCCAGGTGTCGACAGAAGCCCGTTTGAATCTGTATTGTGAGTAGTCAAAATGGAAGAAGATAATGCGCTTAGCCAGTCTCTACAGCACCCCCGTAGAAGTCTCGGTAACAGATATAGAACTCAAGCTGAAAAGTTCCTCAAACTTGGCGACGGAGGGGCCAATATATCTTGGGCCGAACAGAGTGCTAAGCAGAGTGTCTTGTATGACTTCACAAATGAAGAAAATTGGAGAGTTTTGATTCGGATCAAGGTTCTGATGAAGGACTCAGAAGGGGCGAGATCCGTTTTATCTGACCTGTTTTCTGTTTTGGGCAGAAATCCAGAACTTATGTCTCAGCTATCCGAGATAGACATCGTAGCATCGTGCGAAAATCTACTCGATGGGGCATTCTTATCAGACCCCCTGGATCCTGACAAGTGGTGGTCCGGAATCCGCGATAAACCAGATGAGCTTCAAGTGTTCTTTGAAAGACTTCGTACTCTCGATGTTTCTGACCAGAGGTCGAATATACTGTATTCAAGAAGGCTCGAGAGACTGAGAAAAGGAGGGCATGAGGATGAGTTCCTTGAGCTTTCAAGAGTTCTCCTGTCCCAAAGGCCGGCAAATCATGAGTTATGGGAACAATTGGGAATGTTGTATGAGAGAAGGGAGGAATATGATGAGGCATGGCTTTGTTATGACCAAGCCAATGTTGTTCACCCTCGATCCTCTGCTAGAGAGAGGTTTAGGGAAAGAATGGAGGCTAAGGTTGGTGGATTGGCTGAAAAACCTTGGACAGAGCCGTCGATTACTGACAGATCTCAATTCCTCAGTCGCCTTGGTCGCCTTTCAACGAAGGAAATTGACGATGAAGTGCTCACTAATGATGAGGAGGAATTAGAAGTTTCACGATTAGAAGCGCTTAGAAAGCAAGGAAGAGATACTGAGGCATTCTTCCTAGCAAGAAGGATGGCCGCAGAAGGAGTCGAGGGCGCAAAAAAAATGGTTACAGAGATTTTGGGTGATTTAAATCGTTGACAGGGATTTCGTCGTGGTCTTGGCTCTGCCAATGGACAGGGATGATTCCTGGATCATGGTGAAGAATAAAAGCAGGGGCTGGGAGTTCCCTGGGGGTCATCTCAATGCAGGCGAACATCCAGAGGAAGCAGCTCTTAGAGAGTTGTATGAAGAGACCGGCATTCTAGGAACCGCAAAGGCCGTTGAGTTAGATTTGATACTTGGAGGCTATGTTGTTCTGGTAAGGGTAGAAAGAGAGGTAAGTCCAGAACCGTGGATTTCTTCTGACGATTCAATCGAGGAGGTAGGTTGGTGTCTTCAAATTCCTGAGTCCTCTGCATGGGGATCTGAGGAAATTCAGTCGGTTATCGACCATGATTGGAGTACTTCAAGAAGTCTTGAGTCCTGAATTTCGTGGCTCCTCTTCCCTATCTCTGTCTTCCATTTGGGCTCTAGAATAGCCTCGCTTGCGTCAAGCACCAATCCAAGATCGTCCCTCTGGGTACCAGAGACATCAATAAGAGCCACCGAGAGTATGAGTTCAACACATTCCCTGATATCATTCGGATTCGAGGGAACTGTCGACATTCCTGGACTATCTCGTGGTTTTGCGTCGGCTATTCTCTGATCCATCGTAGGGGAGTCGGCCTCAATCTCCTCCAATGCTATATCGAGCCATTCGATAGCACAGACTACCGATTCTGCGGGCATATCGACAGAGGATAAGCGCCTCATTGCTATCCATAGGTGCCTCATTGCGGGTTCTAAGTCCCCTATTAATGTGAGAATCCTCCCAGATTCCAATCTTGACAGGCCAATTATGTCCGAAGAGTGCCCTGCATCTGATGAGATGTCGGAAAGTGTAACCAAGGACATCATTTGCTCACCTCGGTTTCGATGCCATGCTGCTAGATTCAATAACGATATTCCGTGAAGAGGAGAGCCAGGTGCCACTGACGCTAATCGATCTACACACCATCTCAGTTCTTGGCCCAGATCAGTATTTTCCATCTCCCCGAGTAGGGCCCTTTCCATCCTAATCCAAGCCTCTGTCTCAAAATCACGTTGATCCAATATTCTTGATTGGGCCAGTATATTTTCACTCAGCTTTAGGGCCTCTTCTTTCTTTCCCTGTGAAAGAAGAGACTTGAAAATAAGGGAATCGGGAATGGAGCCTTTTTCGCTGGATTTAGCTCCTGTCAGATTTTCACCCCATCTCGAATTGCGCGGCCATTTCTTCGTACTTTCCCCTGATACTTTCTTCTCTCTCCGCTAACCTGGACAGGTGTTCAGTTAGTGCTTTTTCTGCGGACTTTAGCTCTTCGAGTAGTGAGTCTCGATCATCCACCTCCAGAAGTATATTGCCAAGTGAGCGGTAGACAGGCTTATCTGGATCTTGTTCCGAAAGGGATTCTATTGTGATACCATATTCGGAACACTGTGAAGATATGGACTGTATCTGCCCTCTCAGAGATTGTAGCTCCCTTGCTAGGGCCTGAATGTCCTCTGTGGAAGGCCTGGTGCTAATTTCTCCCACCTCTGGTAGCATTTAGGGACCTGTCAGAGGCTATGAGGGCTCGCATTATTGAGTTCCATCTTGCCCTGGTATCATTGAAAGAATCAGATTGAAAGGAGACAGAAATTTTTTCATCTTCAGTAACAAAATGGGCCTCTGTAACTAGTGAAGATGAGAGGGAGCGTGTGTCACTGTGCTCCAAAGTCAGTTTGAGTGAAACCGAGTCATTCCTCTTCTGTTCCTTCATCTGACCCTCTCTCGGATATTTTTCTCTCGAATTCCAAAGCTGCCTGTTGCGCTATAACGGTCATATCTGTTGCAGTGGCGCCTTCAAGGGAACGCCTAACTATCCTCTTGTTTGCATCACTTGCTCTAGTATAAGGCTCCCAGACCCCTCCAGAGAATGTATGGCCGCACTTCCTGCACTCCCAGATTCCTGCAGACTTCCTACGTACCTTACGATAATGGCAGCTCGGACAAGTATAGACTCTAGATTTCTTGGAGATTGCTGAGCCAGCTCTTCTCCTAACACTGACTCCGTACCTAGCTCCAAATCGAGCAGTCGCGCCAGCCTTCTGTGTTCTTTTTGCCATGTTATAACCTACAATTCATCGACGATTTTTCTCAGTTCCTCTGCTCTTTCTATGGCATTATCCATGATTTCAGTGAACTCCTCGGCTGAGAAAATTCCCTTTAGACCCTTCTGCAAGGAGTGGACATTGTTATCGTCTCCTAGGGTGATATGGATCCTCTCGTCCCCTCCGAGCTCTTCTCTTGCGGTAGCGTCGAACACGAATCTACCCCCGACCCTGTGATATGAGCACATCATGGGCGTCTTGGAGACTGACAACTGATAGTCCTCTCCGACCTCGAATCTCTCTGCGGGTACAGTAGCGTTCCTAAGTGCGGTGATTCCAGCCAATGCAAACGCGTCGAAAAGGTTGCCATCATCAGAGATGGCAAATAGGTCCAGAATGACCTGCCACGCCTTTTCTCCTGGAATGATGCATAGTGAGTCAACATCTATGCACCCAGACTCTCTAATCCCCCTGTCAACTACCCTTCCGAGTTCTATGGACTCCGGACTAGGTGGGCCTGATTCCCAGTTCCTTCCTGCCACTGGCCTGACCTCCGCTGAGCACATCAGTCCACCTTGGTTGGGACGGTCTGGATAAGGCGTCATAATTTGGAATTTGACCCCTGCCAATACGATTGTGTCCCCCATTCTTACTCGTGCGGAGCCTTCAGCTCTGGGAAGTATTGAGTGTTGAACCTCGAGCTCCCTCCCTTCCCATCTCCCCCTACCATCTATCCTGGCATCTCTCTCTGCGAGATCGGAAAGGTGTGATCTAAGCAGTTTTGGCACTATTGGGATTGTCATTGTGAATCTCCCTCCTTTAGTGCCTCAACCATCAGTTTGTGAATTTCCTGTGCAGCATCCATGTTATACTTCCAAGCCTGCTTAAATTCATCTTGTGAAAGATCCCCATCCATTTGTAGGAATACAAGTTCACCAGAATTAGGCAATATTCCCATGGGAAGGTCAGCCTCGCCGTAGTTGTCCTCTTCCTTATTGAGGTCGCAAACGACCACGTCGTTGATCTTGCCACTAGCAACGCTGACCACTAAGTCCGTCATGGGTATTCCAGCATCTGCTAGTGCTACAGAGGCAGCAGTGAGGCCAACACATCTCGTTCCAGCTTCGGCGGATACGATCTCAATGCTGATCCTAATCTTTGAGCGTGGGTATAACTCGAGAAGAACAACGCTCTCGAGTGCATCCTGAGTAACCTTGCTGACCTCTCTGCTTCTGCGATTGAAACCGGGCCTCATTCTATCGGTTGTCGAAAACGGAGCCATGTTGTATGCAACGTCCAAGACAGCACGATCCTGTCGCTGAATCTTCCTTGGATGGGCCTCCATCGGCCCATAGACTGCGACAATAGCCTCATTGGTGCCCCAAGTCATCCTACACGATCCATCGGCAACAGGTACGACCCCAGTTTCAATTGTGATTGGTCGAATATCTCCTGGACCCCTTCCATCAGCCCGGACACCGTTTTCATCGATCATCTGGACATCTCCATACCCCCCCATCAGTTTCTACCTCCTCTGCTGACTCTGGAAATTTCGGACAACCTATTGCGGACATCTAGTATACCGTCGAGTTCGCCGTCAATCCACATCCTTCCGTTGTCGGCCACAACGATGCGGCACTCTGTCTCAGCTTTCATCCTTCTGAGGGTTTCGCCCCCCTTTCCAATTATCCTTCCGAGCAAATGAGGATCGATTTCTTCAATCACTCCAGAACGAATCTTCCGTAGCCCCATTCCCTTCATGGTGACAACGCTTGAGTGCGTTTCCTCTACTTCTTGGACTCGGCAGAGTATAGCATCGCCGACGTCCATTAGGGATCTGGTCCCTCCGAAGTCAACCTTCCCCGGTCCTAGGCTCATAGGGAGAATTGCGTTGAACGGGGCACCTAATTCTACGAACCATAGATTATTTGTGCATCCTTCTATGAATCCAATTACCAGATCTCCCGGTCTGGGGGTGTATCTGGTGTGTACGGGCTCTACAGAAATTAATCGGCCCTTTTCCATTATTCTTCCTTTCTTTAAGGCCTTGAGTCGGCCTGACATCACTAATACGCCATGCCCGGGCTCAAAGCCCTCTGAGTCGCCCAGATCATCACCCGGCACTGCGAGGTTGTTGCCTCGCTTATTCCCTTGCGGCCCTGCCGCACCATTCTCTTTCGTCATATTATCGGGCCGCGCGACCGGACCACCGTTCATAACCGTTGATGCTGCGAATATTCGCTCAATCAGTCTAATTCTCTGACTTCTACGTCGGGAGACCTGGAAGCAACTTTGTCCATAATGTCATTTTTCATGCCCCCAGGAACAGAGACAACACAAGCCCAATTACCGTTAGTCATCCATTCTTCCTTCTGTATTGAGTCCCTTAGCATCTGACTTACTGCTCCGTAGTCCTTACCTTGGACCATGAATGCCAACGAGACCGTGATAAATTGGAGTGGAATAACCGGTCTTAGCAATTTAACAGCATCCCCCACCTGACTTTCTAACGACTTGAATGGATCGACCGAGAATCTAATCTCGTCCAAGGCGTTTTCTATCCTTGTTCTGGGATGGGGCATTTTGGTCTTGGGGTCTGTAGCTGTAGAGGCTATCTCATTGATTATCTGACGTTTCTTTTCATCCACCAGATTCTTTCTCTGGGACGTGGTTAACTGGATGCTGCCCTTTTCTATTATGGTTTTAGCACAAATGGAAATATCTGTTGTACCAAACGTTTTTTTTAGCGCCTCGCTGGTTGGTCTTTCTCCTGCCCTGGCATCGGACCAGACTTCCTCAATAGCAAGTAATTCCGAGACTTCGACCGACTCGTTATTTGATTTCCATTCATTCACCAATTGGGGATCTACAAGGATCTCGTACCTACTTCCTCCCTTCTCGAGACGTGCTAGGACGGCGTCGTCAAGACTCACCATGGAGTATGATAAGGGCTTTGACTTATCATGGTGGGGTATCAGGATAGTTTGCCCAGATGCTTCAGGGTAGTCTCCCTGTTCAGTTTTTCATAGCCGCTCTTGTCCACGCAGCCGATTTCTACGGTATCTGGGTTCAAGTCTTCCTCTAGAGAGTCTCTTAGTGCCTCTAGTCCCATCTTTATAGCTGCATTTTGGGTCATTCCTTTCTTCCACTTATCTTCGAAGTAGTCTATTGCCGTCGCCTTTCCTTTTCCTATTGCTCCTGCATTATAGGACTGATATGCACCGGAAGGATCTGTTTCGAATAGATGTGCGCCTTCGTCATCGAATCCGGCTATTAGTAGGGCTGTTCCAAACGGCCTTGCGCCGCCATACTGGGTGAAAGACTGTTTGTAATCGCACATCTTCTTGACTAGTGTGGAGACTGGGATATTGTCACCGTACGTCATTCGATTTATTTGACATTGAACTCTTGCTCTATCAACGAGTTGACGAGCATCTGCTACAAGACCTGAAGTGGTAATCCCTACATGATTATCGATTTGATACATCTTCTCGATTGAGTCGGTGATTACCAACTTACTCTGTACTCTCTTATCAACAATCAGGACTACTCCATCCTTGTACACCAATCCTACTGTAGTTGTGCCTCTCTTGACGGATTCGCGGGCATATTCGACCTGGTATAACCTTCCATCAGGAGAGAAAGTGGAGACGCCGTGGTCATATCCTCGTCCGCTTGGCTGCATCGTAATCAGGCTCTTGTCCCGAGGGACTCTTATCAACATTGGTCGGGGGAAGACTCAATCGAGCGACCATTCTGACAAGAATGTTAGGTGGGGTCATGCGAGTAGCAGTTTTAGCTTCAGGCGGAAAGGACTCGACGTACGCATCATGGTGGGCTCAACTTCAGGGATGGGAAGTTGTTTCGCTAGTCACGGTCTTGGTAAAAGGCGATGATTCAATGATGTTTCAATTACAAAATACCTGGATAACCGCGTTCCAAGCTTCATCATCGGGGATCCCCTGGAAACCGATAATATCACTTGGAGAGGAGGATAACGAGATAAGGGATCTAGAGTCTTCAATAATTTCAGAGGGAGGGACTTTAGATTTCAAAGAGATTTTTCCGCCAGGAATCGACATTCCTGAGGATTTGGCGATTCACTCCAGCCCCTTGGATATTGACGCTTTAGTAGTGGGTGCGCTACGCTCAGATTACCAGAAGACCAGGATTGACAGGATGTGCCAAAGACTAGGCGTTGCTTCGTTCTGTCCACTCTGGCATAAGGATTCGAGGGAACACATGCAGTCCCTTGCAGATCATGGTTTCGGAGTGATATTTACCTCGGTTTCTACGGACGGAATGGGTGCAGAATGGGTTGGGAGGAACCTTGAGGGAGAGTCTCTGAAGGAATTGATAGATCTCTCCGAGAGACATCGATTCAATTTGGATGGTGAGGGCGGAGAGTTTGAGACAATTGTGGTTAGTGCCCCCCATATGAGAAAGGACGTAAAAATCGAAGGTGAAGTAGTCTGGAAAGGTTCTAGGGGTTCACTAGAGGTTCTTTCGTGTAAACTTTCTTGAAATCGCTATGCTCAAACAGGAGACCCCAGTCGGGTGTCTAGTACGTATGCCAGTTTCCCCTTTGGATTACAGGTATGGAAGAGATATAGCCAAGGAAATCTGGTCCAGGGAGGGCAGGCACGCCAGATCTCTTGAAGTTGAGAGGGCATTGATTTGGGCACACAGTAAGATGGGCAGGGTTTCACCAGAAGATTATGACGCAGTTGCAGAAATCTCTGATCCTGGAATAGTCACTGCGGACAGGGTGGACGAGTTAGAAGCTGAGACAAAACACGATATTATGGCACTTACAAAAGCTATGTCCGAGGCTGCGGGAGATGCTGGATGGTGCATCCATCTCGGAGCAACCAGTAATGATATTGTGGACTCCGCTGTAGCTCTGCAGATAAGGGACAGCATAGACATCCAAAGGCAGTCTCTTGTTCAATTGATTCTGAATTTGTGTAGGATTGCTGAGAGAGAGTCTGGAACAGTAATGTTAGGAAGAACACATGGGCAGGCTGCGGTTCCAATCACGTTCGGTCTAAAGGTCGCGGTGTGGGTAGACGAGATGAGGCGTCATCTGGTTAGGCTAGAGGAAATGCGTCCTAGGTGCATAACAGGGAAATTCCTAGGAGCGGTAGGAACTGGAGCAGCGCAGGGAGAGGGAGCACTAGAATTGCAGAGTCTGATTCTTGGTGATTTGGGTTTGGAAGTTCCCGTCGCAACTACTCAGGTGGTTGGAAGGGACAGGTACATAGAATGGGTCGGGTGGATGGCAAATGTCGCTACGAGTATAGAGAAGATACTTCAGGAAGTCAGAAACCTCCAGAGGACTGAGATAGGAGAGGTTGCGGAGGAGTTTGACTCAAAGAAGCAGGTCGGTTCATCCACTATGGCTCACAAGAAGAATCCTATTACCGCAGAGAATGCATGTGGTCTCGCAAGAATAGTCCGTTCTATGGTTATACCATCTTACGAAAATGCACTCTTATGGCACGAGAGGGACTTGGCTAACTCCTCAAGCGAGAGATTCACTCTTTCGCATTCGATGATTCTGCTTGATGATGTTATTTCAAAATGCGACAAGGTACTTTCAGGACTAGTCGTCGACAGAGACAGAATGAGGAAGAATATCGAGGATCAAAAGGGACTGATCATGGCAGAGAAGGTAATGCTCGAGCTGGTAAACCGTGGCATGCCGAGAGATTTGGCTCATGAAGAGTTGAGGTCGGCATCCATGGAGGCAGTCGAATCTGGATCTAACCTAGAAGATATTTGTAGAAATTCTAGTGAGATAATGGGGCTGTTTGAAGGGGGTGAGGTCGCAGAACTTTTCGCACCGGAGTCCCATCTTGGCTCGTCGGAAGAGATAGTGGCCAATTCGGTTTCGATGGCTAGAGAGCTTTGCTCAGAGTACTGATGGCACGAGGAGGAAAAGTGCCGTAATTGATGCTACGGCAAGGAGGAGCATAATCATAGCGTGAGGACCATACTGGTTTGCATCATCAAGAGCCACATTCAGGAACCCTTCCTCCATAACCCCCTGAATAATTGATGATTCGGAATGGTTGAAATCGGGAGGAGGGCGCCTTGGAATTCGCTCTGGGGTGTTATCCTGTTTCACAGTTGTTTCTAGTTGCGGATTCGTAATTATCATTGCCCCTATTCATCTTCTGGCATGTTGAATCCTGCCCTTTCCAGAAGTTTGTCCATATCTTCTAGTGCATCTGAATCTGGCTTTGAGAGAGCTTTAGGATCTTTAGCATCGCCAACATAGTCATCTCCCCCTTCAACAGCGTATCTTAGTCTTCGATTCCTGATAACTAGGATTGTGCGGACAAGGACTATGGATACCCCCCCCATTACCAATGTTAGCAGTATCTCTGTACCGGAGGCCATGCATTCCGGAAAGCGAGAAAGTGTTTAGTTTGTTCCCGGGAGTCCTTGAGAGAGAGGTCTCGAGAGATGCCGGCGATTAGATGGGGTTGGTTCTAGCCACTTGCCCGAGGGATATTCGTGTATATCGTCAAAATGAATGGAATACCATGTCTTTCTCTCCTTTCTTCCACAGGATAGGCACCTAAGTCCTTGATTTCGTCCAGAGCTCCGCATTGTCTTTTTGCAACATATGGGTCTACTGAAAATCCTAGGAGTGGCAGAATCCATCCTCAAGCGTTCTAAATGTATTGATCCGTCAGGAGAATGCAGCCCTACCCAGGTGATTTTGTCTCCTGGCTCTAATGTTCTGAGTAGTCTGTTAACAGGTCCACCTTCTTGGAAAGCAACAAGATTGAGTGGTTTGCCTCCGGAGAATACAGAAACACAGGCGTGCCCACCCTTTGTCTCTTTGGGTTTACAAATGACTGACCCCGATTTGGTGGATTCTATGTGGTCGTCGCTAATTTGGTTCGAACGATGGATTGCATAGGATTTGCAACTCTCCACACCCTCTTCTGACTGTAGCCAAGTATGTGCTTTTTCAACCTCGGAAGATGAAGATCCTCGAATCCCATACAGGACAGGGCATGGAGTCCTAGGGGCAATCAATCCCTTGTCCTTGGTTGGATCTCTGTTTAGGAAAGTTCCCGGAAATAGATATCCAAGTTGAGATACTGAAGTGGATGATACTCTCCTCTCTGAACCTAGCGATGTCTCATTTCTCCAGGCAATCAGTTCCCATGATGAGTTTGGATTACTCTCCCATGAGATTGCCGCGCAAGCACCTACGACTCCAGAAATTTCATTTTTCAGCAATAGGATAACCCCTGTATTTGCTGCTTCTCGTAGAATATTTTCTGGATCCACATAGCCCCTGACCGCATCCCAGTACCAATGCTCCGGAGCTTTGTCAAATGAAATGGCGAGGCACGGGGCTACTGGAATCTTCGAGGGCGGATATCCAGCTACTCTGGTTAGCAGTCTATCGAACCAATCATTGCATATTTTCTGTAGTAATACTTCGTCTTTGTCTGGAATATCTATGATGGCACCAAGTGCTCCGTTTCCTCTTGTCCTCCTTTCAGCAAAGGGCCACAGTCTAACCAGTCTCCTCTCGAGAACTTCACAATCCATTTCTCCTTGGATTTCTGAGAGCAACTCATCAAAACTAGAGGTCGTACATCCCTCATCGGCATGATCCGTGTCATCAAGACCCAGTCGGCATCTCAATTTTGGCCCTCCAATTCTGGCGAGATAATCATGTCAATCACCCCTGCTATTCCAGTCTCAGGATTGCACCGTATTCCTTTAACTCCGAAGGTTTCTGCTGCCAAAATGTCTGATTCCCGGTCTCCTACGAGAATTGACCCTTTCTCACTAGGCCGATTAATCCAATTTTTCCCATATGATATGGAGGTTGGTTGGTCGGAGTTGAATTCAGAATTCTCTATCAGCTGTCTCCCAGCCTCCAGCATACCGGGTCTTGGTTTTCTTGCCCATGCTCCTTGATCTGGGGGATATGGGCTGTAAAGTATGAGATCAATCTCTGCATCTTTGTCCTCGTTGAGTAATTGTTCTTGCAAACTGTCGTGAATTTGCGATAGTACGTCATGCCCCCATAAACCCCTTCCGACCGGAGACTGATTTGTGACTATGCAGATTCTGAATCCATTTCTCCTTAGGAGTCCAACTGCAAATCCAGCTCCATCCAACATTTCTAGCTCTTCTGGACTATTGACATAGCCCTCCCTCCATTTGTTCAGTACTCCGTCCCTGTCCAGATATGCAATTTTTCCTGACCAATCAATAATACCCGGGAGATCGGAAAGTCTCAGGGGTTCTTCAAGAGAAGATCGATGTCTGTGAGGGGGCAGCATTTTCATCACAGTCCGTTATTGGACTTGACTGCCTCTTTTATGATATGATTGATGACCAATTGGACATCTTCAATTCGCTCCATGGACTCGGATTGAACCTGGACCGTTAGATCTGCTACTTCTGCTAATTTGCCCCCGCCCATTCCGCGGTAGTTTCCTGTGATTGCCACGGTAATGCATCCATTATCCTTGGAGTACTGAATACCGTTGATCACATTAGCAGAGTTTCCTGAACCACTAAAGCCAATCACCACATCACCAGGAGTTACGAAAGTAGATAGTTGCCCGACAAAAACATTCTCGAAGTCTGTATCGTTGGCCCATGCCGTCAGAGCAGAGGAATTATCTACGTGGGATATCGTTCTCAAAGACAGTTCTTTGGACCAATCACCTGCACTATGGGAGGGAGTGCCTGCGCTGCCGCCGTTTCCAATGAAGTGGACAGTTGATCCCTGCTCTCTGGCCTTCTCGACAATTTCCCATAGTTTCTCCATGCTAGAATACGGGAGTTTTGCCAATGTATCATTAAGAGATTCAGCGTATGACTCGGCAAATTCTGTGAAGTCGAAACCCATATTCCCATGTGCCCGGGTGGGGGCATCCTATTTACGGGTTGATGAAAGCACCGTGGCTATGCAGGACCCGGTGGCATCCTTCACAGGCTCTCTCGCGATATTCATGGGAGTCTCGGATGTCACGATGCAACTGTTGATTGGGGCAATCGGCCTGATTCTAATGGCTATCTCATTTCATAGACATTCGGACAGTAAATCGACAATTGTTGCTATTGCTGCTTGGCCGCTTATTGGCCTCTTCTTCTACCTATATTGTGGATATTTTGTAGAGATTTCAGATCCGGTTCTGATACTTATGACGGCGGCTGCTTTGCCCGCCGGGATAGCCATGTCATACTGGGAGTGGAAGGTAGATGATGCGAATAACGATACGAGGATTTGGATGAGGGGGTTTGTTGTTTGGTCTATGGTTCCTTACTACCTAGTTTTCGGGGTTCCATATCTGAATATGGCATTCGTTCAGTTCACGGCAGTAAGTGCAGACTTGATGCTGGATTTTGTGGGAATAGGAGGATACGAGATAGGCCCAATGATGATTGAGAGACATGAGAAATCCGCCATTCCCGTCACTGAATGGGGAGGAAGCAGGCTCATCCTAACCGAGCCCCTAGGAGAGGGTGGTTTTTACGCGCCTATGGTCAATGAAAACGGAGAGTCTGTGGTGGCTTTCATTCTCGCCTGCTCGGCTTTACAATCTATGGCGGTATTCATAGGGGCCATAGTTGCACTAAATTCAGTACACTGGAAGAGGAGGGCTAGAGCACTATTTATCGCCATTCCAACAATTCATATTCTGAATGTTTTCAGGAATGCCGGAATAGTCTGGCTTACAGATTCCTATCCAGAGTGGAGTCTTTCGGGAATAGGAATTTTTGACTTCGCGCATAGCTATGCTGCTAAGGTGGCCAGTCTGTTTGCGATGTTCCTAATGGCAATCGCCCTATTCGACCTTCTTCCGGAACTTCACCGCCACATCATGAGGATCCTCAGGCCAATGGGGTTCCGAGCGAAGAATGCTTTTCCCTCAGACGATTCGTGAACGGATCCTATCGAATAGCTTCCCAGAAAGGGGCATGTCGTGTTCCCAGGCAAACTCTTTCATGACTCGTATCGCTTCTTTTTCTAAATCAGAGTCGCCAACAAAGTCAGTGAGCTCTATCTTGTCGTTCCTAGTGTTTGCCTTGAATGCAGCAATCGGCTCCTCTTTGTGGAAAACCAGGTACGCGGAACCGAAGCCAAATCTTTCCCTAAGTAAACTTCCAAAGTAGTGAATCAGGGGGTCCGAGGGAGGTATTACTAGGTCCCTTGTCCGACTAATCCTGCCAATTCCCTCGAGCATGTCCAGCCTGCCCCAGCATATGTCCTGCAAATCGTCTACTAGGAATCCCTTGATCAGCGTCCCATCATCCTCAAAATCATGCATCACATCGCTAATCTCTTCTGGTGCAAATGAGGCTCCTGCTAGCCTCTCAACCTGCTTCAAAGTGATTACAGGATAGTCTTCGACTAATTTTCGTAAATAGTTGCGCTTGACATCCCACAAGTCTAAATTTCGTAAAGGGTCGACAGTTCTGAACCCTCCTCTGTAATCTTGTATGAGGTGTCCACTCCTGACCAAAGGAGAAACTAGCTTTCTAAATTCTGAGCGAGACATGGCGTTCCTTTCCATATACAAGCCTGGATCATTTGTGTCCCTAAAGAACTGGAGAATCTCATCATCCTCGGGTTCAGTGGGCACGTTACGAATACAAAGAAGACGTTGAAAATGCTGGTATCGGGCCCAAACCAGATGACCTCTAAGGTTCGAACCTTGGTGCAACTGGTGTGCGGCCACCATTGAATCAAGGTTTACTCTGAACATCTCACATCTTCCCCTGAGTGAGAAGTCGTCGCGCAGCTCAATGGAGTTCTCCAATGCTAGTGTTTCGTTTTCCCATCTACTATTCTGGTGTATAGAGTGATGGAAGAATAGTAATCTATTGATCTCCTTCCTAGACCTAGGTTCAACCACTCCCCCTCTGATGTATCTCTCACCGTCACCCATAGAGGAGAATCCGAGGTCTGACAGAATCTGCTGGATATTCTCATCGCAATCATGGACAGGTACCCCATTGAATGCATGAAGAACGGAGACGTCGATCAACCTGTCCCTGTAGTTCTCTAACAATTCTGCGAAGGTCTCCTTGAAATCGTCTAGGTATGAGTGCGGGATATTTATGTCCTTTATTTCGAGGTAGTCGTTAATCACGAACATAAGTACTCGCCCGATAGGGTCGACTCCCTTGAAAACAGGATAGTACCAGCCCTGCTTTAGTAGAAGACGAACTTCCTGGATGAACCTGCTACTAAAGGGGTCTGATTGTGCGAGGATACGCATTTTCCTGTCCTCCTGCATAGGCGAAAGTAGCCTCTCTGCGTCCTCGTGTGAAGAATAGTAGTCGGTTGGGTCTGGCTGCAGGGCAACTACTCTTGCAATGGAGCCCCTTCTCTCTAATTCCCTTAGCGTGTCCGCCAACTCCTCTACGGGCCTTGAGACGAACAGTCTGAGGGTATGCAGTCGAACTGGCCCAATTCTAGAAATCAGCTCGGTTAGTGCCTTGTCAAATGGGAGTGGTTTGACTTTACCGTGAAGTCGCTTGAAGATGGCCATTGATCGCTTTCTATTTGGAACGTCCACGAACTGCTTAGCGACCACAAGCTGCCTCTCCATGTTTGAAAGGGCTGATTTCAGACTTCTCTGGATATGAGCGTTTTCCTTGCCCTTAGGGTAATCGGAAAATAGGTCGTTTCTGGATATCCCCTCCTCGGGAATTTTCTCAATCAGCTCCTCCTCTAGAGGTCCGAACCACGGCTCCGCCCTAAGACCCATTAACATCGGGAGCTTCTCACCCAGCGTGTATCCTACTCTATTGTGTAGGAGTCTACCGTTGTATATGTCTGAGTCGTGTTTTATATCCTTCCAATCGCGGAATCTGTAGTTTTCAACTCTGTGGAGTAATTCCTCTCTCCTCTGGACGAAGGTTAGATTTCTTATTGCATCTGCGGGATCCTCGAATTTTGAGAAGGACTTGTTGAGAATTAGTGTCTGAAGAGTTCTGTAGTCAATGACGTTGAATTCTCCGCCAGTTATTCTGTATTCGTCTATCCTTAGGATGAACTCGCCTTCTTCTGTTTGTGTGAAAAAACCAATAGATACTAGATTTCTCATCTCTAGCTCTTGCAGAATGGCTTCCACCTGAGCTGTCGGGAAAGGGAGGCGGTCACTCAGAGATTCGATGGTCTGGGGACCTTCCGAGCCCAGCATATCAAGAAGTTTCAACCTGAGGCAATCCAATGGGTCGGAAAGGTGCTTTTCCTTCCACTTTGAGGGTTCGCCTCTCACGAATCCTTCTCCGACCTCGTAGCTTAATCCACCGGTGTACAGCTCCCTAAGGTCGTCCATCTCGGCAGCTCCAGCCACTGCAAGGCAACCCAATGTCCCATGGACCTCGGTCATTCTCATAGAGAACCATTTGTCGTCAATCTTCTCGAGTCCGGTTCCTCTGACCTTAGTTATCAGGCCTCTCTCCGCGAGCTCGTGGACCCAGGACCTCATGGTTTCGAATTCGATGTGCTTTAGCTTGTCGCTGTATAATGGGTGTGTGAGTTGCCTCTCCAATCCACCGCCCATATCCATTAGTCTGAGGAGTTCATTGGCATTCTTTGGAACTGAGACCTTCGACTGATAGTACTGGGAGAGCTTTTCTCTATCCAGTTCGGTAGCGAGGGAACGCGCCCCCAGTAGCCTCCTCAAAATCTCTGGGTCTACATCCTTGATTAGGTAAGCTCTGGTCCTAAGCGAAAGGAGGTCCTCAAACGAGGACATGAAGAGAGTTAGTCCAAGTGGAGACGGGATCTTCACCCTACGATGTACGATTCTTACATCCTCGCTACCCATTCTCTCCATGAATTGTCGAAGCTGACCCATCTCCAGGTCGGTGGTTAGGATTTCATTCATGGCCTCCCTGACAATTACCGAGTCTTCCATGGTGCGGTGCCGATTCATGATCTGCTCGGCTTTGAGTTGGAATTGCTTGGGGCTTACTTCCTCGGCCCCTATTCTTCTCGGGTTTAGCATGCTCCTAGAGGAGACCTCTCTGAATCGTTTTGCAAAAAGTTGAGAGTCTATCAGGTATTTGTTCAGAATTTCCTCACTACCTTTGCTGCGAAAAACCTCGGGAATAGAGGAAATCTCCACCTCATGGCTTAATTTGGCCATGAACCCATTCTCGTCGAATGAAAGCTCGTGAACAGTAATCTCGTCCCTGACTGCCATTCCTGCGAAAAGATATCCTAGAGCGAGATTGAATGCTCGGCCCCTGCATGTAGTCACGACATAGGTGGGCAGTGGAGCTTCCACCTGTTCCACGAGGATCCTATCTTTGGAAGGTACTTGGAACGTAGTGGCAGAGTGCTCATCAAGAAATTGGGAAAGTGCGCTGGCTACTGGCTTGTTCAGTCCCAGGACATCGATTAGAAAAGGAGTAATCGAGTTGCCCCTCCTATATTGGACAGTAAGGATGCTGAGCAGTTCTAGGACCTCGAAACTTAGTTCGCTGGTCCTGCTCATAGCCTCTCCTGTCCATGAAGGGATGGTGGGCCTGAATCCTGTCGCGGGCGTGACATTTACCCTAGTTCCAATTATGCTTGAGACCCTGTAGGTAGATCCTCCAAGGAGAAATACATCTCCATTCCTCAGGCTTGAAACGAAGGATGAGGAGAGTTGTCCGACCAGCGTGCCATCGGATGTGAAAACTAGGTAATTGTTGTCGGGAGATATCGTGCCGATATTGGTATAGTAGATCATCTGGGCGTATCCTCTCTTTCCGAAACGATTTTCCTCCCAGTCTACCCATATTCTCCTTTCTTCCTCTAGCAGGTCTAGAACCTCAATGTAATCGTCGTATGGAAGGTTCCGATATGGCCAAGATAGCTGAACCAATTCGTAAGCCTCATCTATGTCCCATTCTCGAATGATTGTGAGCCCGATTAAGAACTGAGCGAGTACGTCTAGGCAATTCTGCGGGAACTTTAGCAGGTCCATATTGCCGGAGAGGATCCCGTTCTGGAGGGCTACTATCTCAAGCAAGTCGTGCGAGGAAGTCGGGAGGAATCTAGCTCTAGGAAGGCCCCCTACTTGGTGCCCGGCCCTCCCAATCCTTTGTAGGGCAGTAGCAATCGAGCCTGGGGAGCCGACCTGAATGACAAGGTCAACGGATCCGATATCTATCCCCATCTCTAGGCTGGATGAAGAGACAACACATCTCAGCTTGCCTTCCTTGAGTTGCTGCTCTACATCCAGTCGGATCGATTTATCCATTGATCCGTGATGCCCCTCCACTCCCTCCAATCCGGCAACTTTGAGGCGTTGGACGAATGTCTCCGTCATATTTCTGGTATTTACGAAGACAAGGGTCGTGGTATGGGACTCGACTAGTTCCTTGATTCGATCAATATTGTGATCTAGAATCTCCTTTACTGGTATCGATGTGAACCTTGGAGTAGGCAAGATGATGTCGAGGTCTAGTTTCCTTGATCCCGAGATCTTTGCTATAGAGACTCTCTGGGCATCTCCCTCATCCTCCCTTGAGTCGCTTGCTACCAGAAATTCAGCGACCTCGTTCAGAGGCTCCATTGTCGCGCTAATACCGATTCTCTGAACATCAGATTCCACAACAGAATCCATCAATGCTAGACTCAATGAAAGGTGTGTTCCTCTTTTAGTGGGTACAAGGGAGTGCAACTCATCCACTATCAGCCATTTCAAGTCATTCAATAGGGGCCGAAATCTCTTGGATGCCAACGCAAGTCCTAGAGACTCGGGAGTTGTGATTAGGATATGAGGCGGTTTTCTGAGCATTCTCTCTCGCTCTTTCTGGGGAGTGTCGCCCGTCCTGAGTCCAACTTTGATGTCCTGAGCTCTTCCGGGGAGGAATCTCTCTTTGATCTCATTAAGTGGACCTATCAGATTCTTCTGAATGTCATTTGCTAGAGCCTTAATTGGAGAGATGTAGATGCAATGAACTGTATCAGACAGAGATCCTGCCATTGACTGGCGAACCAGATCGTCAATTATCGAAAGAAACGCAGTTAGGGTCTTTCCTGAACCAGTGGGGGAACACAGAAGTAGATGCTCCCCAGCAAGAATCTGAGGAATCGCCACTTTCTGGGGCTCGGTAAAGTCTGGGAACTTGTCCAAGAACCAATTTCTCACCGGCGCTGAAAGTTTGGACAGGATGTCATCAGATTCCGAAATCTCGGATACATACTTTATTTCGGGCATTTTTTCCTAGTCACCTTGCGACTCAGGCTATCGATTGGATAAATGAATGCTTCTCTATTTTCAGCGTTTTTCGTACGCAAATGCTGGGGAATACACTATGGTCCCACAATAACAACTAGGGCGCTGTATACTAGGATGGCTTGAAAACCACGTTGGTCGTGGTAAGTGTGTGGAAGACAGAGAAAGGATGTCTAGACTTGTCTCACTCCTAAGGCGGAGAGGATTAGTTCTTCCATCATTCGAAATTTATGGCGGGGTCTCCGGTCTTGTTGACTATGGACCAGTTGGTGCAAGGATAAAGAGAAGAGTAATTGATGCCTGGATTGAACACTGGGGCAGCATTACAAACGTTGTAGAGATAGACTCCCCCACCATCACTCCGGAGTCTGTGCTTATCGCGAGCGGCCATGTTGGAGAGTTCAACGACAAAATGTCAGAATGCAGATCTTGCGGTGGTGCTTTCAGAAGCGATCACCTTGTGGCTGAGTTCCACGAGGCTCCAGACACTCTTAGCTCCAATGAACTCGATGATCTGATTGAAAGAGAGGGCGTACGATGTCCGAGTTGTGACGTATTTGACTGGAAAAAGGCAATGCCGATGAATCTAATGTTCCAGACCAGCATTGGAGCAATGGGCGGATCGAGGACCGCATTTCTGAGGCCGGAAACCGCTCAGGGAATGTTCATGCTATTCCCCGCCCTATACAGGCACTTCAGACAGAAGTTACCTTTCGGTGCGATGCAGACGGGGAAGGGATACAGGAACGAAATCAGTCCGAGACAGGGGATGATTAGGCTTAGAGAATTCAATATGGCCGAGCTTGAGTACTTCATTGATCCAGATGACCCGCCGATTGAAGACCTCAGCAAATGGCCAGATAGAGTTTGCATGGTCCCCGATCCTGATGGTCCACGACCCGGAGAGTTTGAGATGTCATTCAAGGAAGCGTTAGAGTCTGGAATTGTGAAGCACCCCACTGTAGCGTGGTTCCTAGCAATGACCATGGAGTTTCTCGAGTTTGTAGGGATAGATAGGACAAAAGTTCGATTCAGGCAACATGCAGGCTCGGAGATGGCTCACTATGCATCTGATTGCTGGGACTGTGAGCTTATGGGAGAGCATGGTTGGGTAGAAGTCGTAGGAATTGCCAATAGGACCTGTCATGATCTGGAATCTCACGAAGTGCACTCGAAATCTAGTCTTTTACGGGCGTGGAGGATATACGATAAACCAATAAAGAAGAAGTCGGAGATTATCAAGCCCGTAGGTTCGGTGATTGGTCCAATTTTTAGAGAAAGGGCACGCGAGGTTTCTTCTGCCCTATCTCAATTACAAGAGGTTCCATCGTCATTCCCGTTTGAATTGGAACTCCCGGATGGGACCATCGTGCATATCGGAGAAGATATGGTCAATAGCGCCGTAGAGGATACCGTAGTTTCTGGAGAATATTTCACGCCACACGTTATCGAACCAGCATTTGGGATTGATAGGATAATATGGCATATTCTTGATCATAACTACAAGGAAGTGGACAAAGAGGGCGAGAGGTATACGATCTTGTCACTAAATCCCGAGATTGCCCCGGCCGATCTAGTTATTCTTCCTCTTTTCGATAAAGACGGAATGGACCAAATGGCAAGAGATATTATGGCGCGCATAAACTCATTCAGAGGAATAATTGCAGAAATAGATACCAGCAGATCGATAGGAAGAAGGTATGCAAGAGCCGATGAGATTGGGATTCCTTGGGCGGTGACAATTGACCATCAATCATTAGAGGACAACACTGTTACAATCAGGAGAAGAGATGATCAAAACCAAGTTCGTACCGACCTAGATAGTTTGATTGGTGGTCTAAAATCGGGTTCTTTATCCTCGATGTTCTAGGCTAATCTTCAAGTGTCGCCGCGTAAATTTTCCCTCATGGAGCAGGGCAAGGAGGATGATGACTGGGCGGAGAGATACCGCCCTTCCACTTTGTCGGATATGGAGGGTAATGGAGATAAGATAAGAAGAGTGAGGATATGGCTGGAAGGATGGGAGGCCGGAAAGACTCCGAAAAAGAGGGGGTTACTTCTCTCTGGTCCCCCGGGAGTGGGGAAAACTACGTTGGCGCATGCGATAGCTAAAGAGAAGGGTTGGTCGATTGTAGAATTGAATGCCTCCGAACAGAGGAATGCGGCCGCCATAAGATCCTCTGCAACCAGGGGTTCGCAATACGTCTCACTAGAGAACTTCTCCAAGGGATCCGGAACTACTGGAAAAACTGTGATACTCCTAGATGAGGTAGATCACCTTAGTGGAGGATTCTCACAGGTATCAGAAGAAAGAATCCACACCACAATGGGGTCAGAAGAAGGACCAGTACTGAAGGGAGACTCGGGCGGGAAGGCGGAATTACTTAATCTACTCAACAAAACTGAAAATCCAGTAATTATGACCTGTAATAATCCGATGAAGCTCTGGGGCAGGGGGAATTGGAGAAGGAATAGGGATAGGGTAAACCGAGTATCTGAAAACATCATATTCGAGAGAGTCGGGGCAGCTGACCTTAGGAGGATAGCACTAAGAGTTCTTGATTCGGAAAGTGTAGGAATTGATCCAGAGGCTCTAGATGCTCTAATTCGAAGGAATCCCGGAGACCTCAGGGCTCTCGTGAAGGATTTACAATCTCTATCTGTTACTGCGAATGGACACGTAGACATGGCCTCAGTGAGTGAGCTATCTGGATCGGTACTCAGGGACTCACAGATTAACGTGTTCGAATCCCTGAAAAGAGCCTACAATTCTGATTCGGGCCTTCTAGCATCAGAGGCCATCCTAAACTCCGATAAGGACCCAGACGAGATTCTAGCATGGTTCTCGTGGAACAACCAATCGGTGATTAGCAGCAGAGGCCTTGAGGAGATCTCGGGAGCGATGTGCAACTCGGATTCCTATCTGGCTACAAAATTCACCAATCGTGCTTTCAGATCCTGGTATTGGGGCTCATCATTGCCTACTCAAGCCATCGCAGCGGTCTCTAATTCAAAGAACGATGGGGGCGTATTCATTAGTTTTCCAGAATTCCTGAGAAGGGGGGGTGAGACTTGGAGGAACATCGACCTGATTGAGAGGCTAGCGGGATCACTAGGAACTAGCAAATCATCATTCAGAGAAGATCTATGGCCTGCTCTTCTAGCGATTCACGATAAGAGCCTAGGAGCATCTGAGAGCGACTTTACCGTAGCGAAGAAGATAGGGATGACTGGGGAAGATCATCTTGCGGTTCTAGGTATTCCAAAGACCAGTAAAGTTGGGAAGTCAATACTGAAGGAGTTCGGAGAGGCAGTAGAGAAGTTCGAGATAGAGGAGGCCGTATCAAAGGACATAGTGGAGCAAAACAATGTAGAGAGCCAATCCACGCTAGATAGTTTTGGTTAGTCTGAATCCCAAGTCCTTGGATGGAGAAGAACGAGTACAGTCAGAAGCTCGAGACGACCGAGCCACATCAATACCGTAGAAGCCAGTATCGAAGGGACACTCATCCCAGCCCATGCAGCAGCCGCACCGGAAGGTCCGAATTCCCCCAACGCGGGACCAGTATTACCGAGAAGGGAGATGGAAACAGAGAGTACATCTGTCATAGTCAATTCTGGCTCTAGGAAGGAAATAGTGAGCATAGAGGCTGTGACCAAGACCATCCATGAGCTTACCATTCCAAGAATTATCCAAACCCGCTGCTCATCGACAACTGATCTATTGAACCTAATCGCAACAACCTTCCTTGGCTGAATTATCTTCATGACCTCCCTCTTCGCAAGTTCGAAAGCGATACGGATCCTAAGCACCTTGAGTCCGCCACCAGTAGATCCAGCACTGGCCCCTATGATCATCAGGAGTAGCAGAACAAATTGACTGAAGACTGGCCACTGAGAGAAATCTGCACTAGAGTAACCAGTACTGGTGATTGAGATTGCCTGAAACATGGAGTATCTGATGGACTCAATTATCCCATAATCTAAATCG